>CAKZPX010000287.1 GCA_937139435.1 uncultured bacterium | reverse complement strand
GTTCAATCAAAGAGGGGTGGGGGTTGATTGTGATTGAGGCAAATGCCTGTGGCACGCCGGTGGTTGTTGCCCGTTCGCCCGGGCTGGTTGATTCGTCGCGTGAAGGGGTAAACGGATTTTTTTATGATTATGGTGATATTTCCCAGCTGGCAGAAAAGATTGATTTACTTCTAACCGATGAGGCACTGCGCAATCGGCTGGGTGCAGAGGCGGTTTCTTGGGCACGGCAGTGGACATGGGATGGTGCTGTGGATAAGATTGAAACCCTGATCAGAAAAACGATGGAGGAAAGGAAAAAATGAGTGGGGATTCGACAGTTCCGGCACTTGAATGTCGGGATGTTGTAAAACAGTTCCGCAGAGGAAGAGGTTTTAAAAAGAAGGTCATCCGCGCAGTAGATGGAGCAACACTGACTTTATATCCCGGAGAACTTTTCGGACTTTTAGGACCCAATGGTGCTGGCAAGACAACTCTGGTTCGGTGTATCGCCACTCTGCTCATTCCCGATGCCGGGACGATTCGGGTTTTAGGGCATGATGTTTTTAAAGATGCGCTTTTCTGTCGGCAGCAGATTGGTCTTCTGACTTCCGGAGAAAGGACGCTTTACTGGAAACTTTCTGCCCGCGACAACCTGAAATTCTTTGCCGCCCTCTACGGGCTCACCGGGAAGGAAAGGGACAAAAGGATTGAGTACCTTCTGGGACTGTTGGGTTTGCAGGAGGTGGCGAATGAAAGGCTGGAGCGCTATTCATCGGGTATGAAGCAGAAGGTAAGTCTGGCGCGGGCGATGCTTCATGACCCGAAACTTTTGCTTCTCGATGAACCAACACTGGGACTGGACCCGCAGTTTGGCAGGTTTATCCGTGGTTTTATTAAAGAGGAGTTAAATAAAAAACAGGGCAAGACGATACTTCTTACCACGCACTATATGGACGAGGCGGATGAGTTGTGTGCGCGGATTGCTTTTATTAACCAGGGCAGGATTGTGGATATTAAGTCACCCGAGGAGTACAAAAGGGACATTCCGCACAAAGAAATTTTAAAGGTGCGGTGTCTGGGACAGTTTGATGGTGAGTTATTGAAGGGTGTATCAGGGATTGAGCGAGTGAGTGCCGAATTTAACGATGGTGTGACAACCTTGAATATTGTTGCAGAACGGGCAGAGATGGTGTTGAGTGAGGTGATTGAAGCGGTGCGTGCCCGGACACGGATTTTAGGGGTGGATGTGCAGGAACCGACTCTGGAGGATGTTTTTATCTATATGACCGGCACATCGTTAGGTGCGGATACGAAGGAGGAGCATGAGACGCAGTATCAGGATTGAACTTCTGGCGATTCTGGCGGAATGCCGGAAGACAATCCGCATCTGGTTCTCCTATCCCATAATGATTGTTTTCTGGGCGATATTCCCTCTGCTCTGGGTTATGCCTTATGTGTTTCAGGGCAGAGCGCTGGTGGGTGGCGCAACAAGTGAGTCTTTCCGCCAGCTTACAGGTTCCGGTAATTACTTAGCATTTGTCTTGATCGGGGCGATGATTTCCACCTTTGTCTTTTCCGCGCTATGGGGTGTGGGCAATTCTTTGCGGGAGGAGACCTACTGGGGGACGATGGAATATATTATTGCATCACCCACCCATCCACTGGTAATTCTTATTGGTAAGACCCTGGCGGAGTGGGCGTGGTCAAGTGTGATGGTTTTGTTTCAGGCGGTAATTATTGCCCTGTTCTTTGGGGTTCAGTTTACTCTGGCAAAGGTTCTACCGGTATTGTTGATTGTTGTTCTGTTGTTGGTGGGATTTTCTGGATTTGCTATCGCCTTTGCTGGCTTTACGTTGTTGATTAAAGAGGTACATGGCTGGGTACATACGCTGGAATGGATATTCTTTCTTTTTTCTCCGATCCGCTATCCGGTTCAGGTAAACCCGGTGACCGCAGTTATTAGCACCCTGATACCATTGACCTGGGCGCTGGTGGCGATTCGGAGCATAATTCTTTTGAATAAGGCTGAGGTCAACCTTTACCAGACGGTTCTGATTCTTTTAGTGATGGATGTTGTGCTTCTGGTCACCGGATATTTCCTTTTCGTCTATCTGGAAAAGAAGACCCGGCGCGATGGCACGGTTGGAATGCATTAATATGCAATTGGTTAAGCGTACCACTGACCGTTTGTGTCACTATTGGGCGGCGGTGTGGGCGGAGAATATTAAGGAGTGGAAACTGGAACTGACCTACAAGGCTGATTTTGCCCGCAGTCTTATTGACCCGGTGGTTTATCTTCTCCCCTATTTACTTTATGGCATTGCACTGGTGGGGGGCCGGGAGTCCGAGAGTCTGCGTAATCTGGTGGGCACAGCGGATATAATTACATTTATTACCCTGGGTTATGTTTTTATTGGGTTTTTAAACATGGCGCTCTGGGCAATGGGATTCAGTCTGCGTAAAGAGCAGTTTTACGGGACACTGGAGTCGGTTTTTGCTGCACCGGTTCCGCGCTGGGTTTTTACCATGGGTATGGCACTGCATTCTATTCTACATCAGCTCTTAATGATCGGGGTTCAGATTGTTTTTATAATCCTGATCTTCAGTATTAAGATCAATCCCATCGGGCTCTTACCCACGCTTTTAATCATCGCTTTGATGCTGGTAGCCCTTTACGGTATCGGGATGTTCATGGCGAGTTTTACCCTCATTTTTAAACAGGGAGGGCTGGTGAGCGAGGCGCTGGCAAGTATTTTGATGATCCTTACACCCATTGCCTATCCCCTGGCGGTCCTGCCGGTTTTTATGCAAAAGCTGGCGCTATTCGTCCCGACAACTTATGGTATTCTGGGTACGCGACATTTCTTGATGGGAGAACGGATAGGCTTCACTTTGCGCGAGGCATTTGTGCGCCTTGGTATGCTTTCTTTACTCTGGGTGGCTTTTGGTTTGACGGTCTTCTGGATAATCGACCGCTGGACCAGGCGCTCGGGGACTCTGGGGCATTATTAATAAAATGAAAAAGGTTGGGATTACTCTGGGAGACCCGGCAGGTATTGGTCCGGAGATTACCCTGCGGGCACTGGTGACTAAAAGAATGGGAAGGAAAGGACTGGTTATTATTGGCTCCCGGGAGGTTCTGGAGAAGGAGGCAAGGCGTTATCAGAACAAACCCTGGTTCTCTCAATCCTGGTGCTCGCTTCGGGACTGGCTGGATGCTAATGTTATTGATATTGGTTCTACCGGGAGTTACGAGATGGGCAGGGTGCAGAAAAATTGCGGGCAGGCAGCACTGCGAGCGCTTGAGGTTGGTGTGGAACTTTTGCGCCGGGACGAACTGTCGGGGCTGGTTACCGCACCGGTTTCCAAGGAGGCGTTACACCTGGTTGGTTTTGAATTTCCCGGGCAGACCGAATTTCTTGCCGCCCGACTAGGGAGAAAAAGTTATGCCATGCTTGCCTGGTCTCCATGGTTTAAGGTGGTTCTGGTAACAATTCATCTACCTATTACCAGGGTGACACAAATGATTACCCCGGCACGGGTACAGGAGAAGATGCACCTGCTTGATGAATTTCTTCGTCAGGAGATGGGCGGCAGTGGGGTGCGGGCACCAAGGATAGCGGTTCTTGCTCTTAATCCCCATGGTGATGAGTTCACACTGGGTGAGGAGAAAAGGATTCGGCGCGCAATAAATCAGGCACGACGGCAGGGGCTGGACGTTGCTGGTCCTTTCCCAGCTGATGCGATATTCAGTAACCGGGGAAGGTTTGATGGTTTTGTGGCAATGTATCACGACCAGGCGATGATACCAGCAAAGATGCTTTCTAAAGGGAAGGGGGTAAATGTTACCTTAGGACTGGGCAGGGTACGCACCTCACCCCTGCACGGTGTCGCTTTTGATATCGCTGGCAGGGGCATCGCCTCGGCTGATTCAATGATTGCGGCAATCAAACTTGCTCGACGCCTGTGTCGGGATAGCCGTTCATAACCTTCGGTAAATTAAAGGGTTTTTCTAATCGGTAATAACTTTCACGTACCATTTTTACAGGGTGATGCAAAGATTAGTGGTAAAAAATTGAGAGGCGGAGACAGCCAGGGCCAGTTTCAGGCGAGGCTTTTTTGGTGGGATTGGAATGCGAGGGCATTCCTTGGGCTTTTTGAGGAGGTTGAGATGCCGTACCGTCGCCCGAAACGACTGTCTCCACCTCACAAATTGTTTGATTAATTTTAAGACAAAACATTCCCCTGTCAAGTAAAATATTTAAATTATTTTTAAGATTTTTTAACCAAGGGAAAAGAGTTCCGGATTAAATAAATGTTAATTTTGTTTTAACGCCCTGAATAGGTTAATAGAGCAGACACTTGACAGAATAATATTCAGCGGGTATGCTTTTATAATCAGTTACATTTCGTAACGTGTTGGCAATATAAAGAAATCAATAAATCGAAAGGAGTGCACCAAGTATGAAGAAAAAGCAGAAAAAGGTGGCTAAGAAAACTACCAAGAAGGTAATCAAGCAGACCCCGAAGAAAAAGGTGTCAAAGAATGTTTCTAAAAGGAGAGTGGCAAAGGCAAAGCAGACGGTACCGACACTTTTGGAGAAGAAAAAGGCGGACCTGGCAGGACCGGGCGTGGGAACCTATGAAGAGGTAGAGAAGGTTCTTCCGAATGATTACCGACCGATTTTGGATAATATGGAGACGATGAAGGCGCTCTATGCGGTGAAGAAGTACATTGAAGATGGTCTGGCGCGGGAGTTGAATCTGCAGATGGTGCAGGTGCCGTTGATTGTTGAGCGGGAGAGCGGGATGAATGATAACCTTGACCGGGATGGTTCAAGAACACCGGTTGAGTTTCCCTGCGGACTTGGTATCTATCCCCGGATTAATGCCCAGGTTGTCCAGGCAGCGACAAAATGGAAGAGGTGGGCGCTGAAGCAGTTTGGCTGTAAGGTAGGTGAGGGGATCAACACCGATATGCGGGCGGTGCGGAAGGACTACTTTCTTGACCATGACCACTCCTCCTATGTGGACCAGTGGGATTGGGAGAAGGTAATCACGGCAGAGGACCGTAACCTGGAGTATCTTAAGGATACCGTGCGGAAGATCTGGAAGGTAATAACCGGTGCCGAGGAGTTTGTTCAGGAGATGTATCCTCAGCTCAAGGACCCTCGCTATCCCAATTTGCCCAAGGAATTGACCTTTATTCATGCTGAGGAGATCCTGGAGATGTATCCCGACCTGCCCCGCAAGCAGCGTGAGACCAGGTTGTTGCAGGAGTTCGCGCCAGCGGTGTTCATTATCGGGATTGGCTATCCGCTGAAGGATGGGTTACCCCATGAGATGCGGGCAGCGGATTATGATGACTGGATTACCGATACTTCGCACTGGACCGGAAAAGACACCCACGGGTTAAACGGTGACATCTTAGTGTGGAATCCGCTTACCAGACGTCGTCATGAGTTGTCTTCAATGGGTATCAGGGTGACAAAGGAGACTTTGCGGATGCAGCTGGAGATGTCGGGACAACTTGATCGGCTGTCATTGCCCTATCACCGGATGATAATGAATGATGAGTTGCCCCTTTCTATCGGTGGTGGTATCGGGCAGGGAAGAACCTATATGCTTCTTCTGCGCAAGGCACATCTTGGCGAAGTGACGGTAACCGTGTGGCCCAAACAGTTGCACGAGATATGTGAGAAGCATAATATCTATGTGCTGAAGTAACGCCGAGCAGTTTAAAGTGGTAGTTGGCGGTGTTGGCCAACTACCCTTTTTATTAAAATTAATAAGCGGGGTAAAAGGCAATTAAAAATGGTGAGGGTCACGCAAAGCCCAGTTACGCGGCAATTGTGTTGACCGAGCCTTTGATGTACCGGGCCTTCGTGCCCTCTACTAAATTAGACTACCAAAAACGCAATCTGGTTTCCAGTGATTTAATCCGAGATAGAGTTTTCTGGATTTTAAGCCATCTTGTTATAATATAATAGGTTATGGATTTAATCGTTGTTGGTGGCGGTGCGGCGGGTCTTGCCTGTGCAGTTGAGGGAGGCAGGTTGGGGCTGAAGGTTCTTCTTTTAGAAAAGACCGATAGGTGTGGTAATAAAATTGCTCTAACCGGCGGGAGAAAATGTAATTTCACCCACACCGATTTACCCCGGGAGATGGCAAAAAGGTTTGACTGTGCCCCGGAGTTAATACTGCCTATTTTGCGCCGATTCAGTTATCAGACGATTATTAACTTTTTTTCTTGTCTGGGGATAAATCACCGGGTGGATGATGATGGTTGTGTGTGGCCGGTGGTACCGGGACGGGAAGAGAGAAAAGCGGGTCCTGCCAGTATGGTACGAGATCGGTTGGTGGCAGCAGCGCTGGCTGCCGGTGTAGAAATACGGACACGGGCAAAGGTAAAACGGATTGAACCCGGGTGGCGGGTGGTGCTGGAGAAAGGAGAGGAGTTCCAGGCGGATAATCTCTGTCTGGCAACCGGTGGCGCCAGTTATCCGCAAACCGGCTCAACCGGGGATGGGGTGTTGCTTGTCAGGACGCTGGGAATAAAGACCACGCCTTTCTTTCCGGCGCTGGCGGCGCTGCGACCTGAAGAGGATATCCGCTCCCTGGCCGGGATAACCCAGCAGCTGGTTGAGGTGAGGATTAATGTTACCGGGGTCCGGCCCCAGCGGGGAAATTTTATCTTCGCCCATGAGTACATCTCTGGTTCGGCAGTGATGAACATCAGCGGTTTTGCTGGTCGGGCTTTGCAGGAGGGAAAGGGTGTTGTCGTGACTGTTGACTGGGTGCCAGAAAAAGACAAAGAGAATCTCCGTCTGGAATGGCTCCGTCTGCAGCAGGAGCGACCGTTGCTGCAGGTGAACACGCTGTTGAGGAGGTATGTGGCGCGACGGGTTGCCGAATTTCTCTGTGAGCAGGTGGGCGTGCCGGGTGTGCACCGGTTGACAGTATTGAGCAAAGCGGAGATAGAGAGGTTGATTGACGGTTT
Organism: uncultured bacterium; assembly: GCA_937139435.1. Classification (GTDB taxonomy): domain Bacteria; phylum Hydrothermota; class Tepidihabitantia; order Tepidihabitantales; family Tepidihabitantaceae; genus Tepidihabitans. Next base: position 2,870 of record CAKZPX010000287.1, on the reverse strand, counting down.
AAGGGGCACGAGGTTTGATATCGTCGGAATTGAGCCTTTAGCACGGGCAACGGTGAGTGGCGGCGGGGTTTGTCTGGAAGAGGTTGATATGACAACGATGGCAGCAAGAAGGTTTTCCGGTCTTTTCTTTGCCGGTGAGGTGCTGGACATCTGGGCTGAGAGCGGTGGTTATAACCTGCACTTTGCCTGGGCGAGCGGGTTAACCGTTGCCCGGACAGTTGCAGGGGTTTTAGAAAAGAGAAAAGGATTAACTTATGGTAAAAAAATGTAGTTTTGTTACCGCAATAAACTGTATGGACGGTCGGGTACAACTACCAGTAATAAACTGGCTTAAGGAAAATTACCAGGCGGATTATGTGGATATGATTACCCAGTCCGGTCCGATTAAGTTGCTCAGTGAAAACAAGGAACCCGGGGTGGTGGCGGCGATAAAGCGCTGTGTGGAGATATCGGTTGAGCGTCACGGCTCCTGTCTGGTGGCGGTGGTGGGTCATTATGACTGTGCTGGTAATCCGGTGGGAAAAGAGGAGCAGTTAAAACAGATTGCTGCGGCGATAGAGGTGGTTCGGGGATGGGGTGTGGCAGAAAAGGGGGTTGAGGTTATCGGTCTCTGGGTTGATGCGCTGGGTGGGCAGTGTTGTGCTGGTAAGGTGCGGCTCGGACAGGTGGGAAGGGTTATTTAATGGCGGTCCATTTTACGGTGGCGGTGTGTGGGTGAAATTTCAGTCGGGCAAAGTAAACGCCATCAGCGGGTGGTGTAAAGGTGTAGGACTGGTAACCCGCAGGAAGGATGCCCAATTTTAGAACCGCCACCTGCCGACCAGCGGGATCAACAACCGTTAGACTGCCGGGGGTGGTACGGGAAAGGGTAAGGTTGATCTGAGCCACACCAGGACCGGTTCGGACAGTGAGCGGTGCGGTGAGGACTGCCTCTTTTGTTTCGGCAACCGGAACGCCGTTACTGGTGGTGACCAGCATTGAGTCAATCGTGGTGTTCCCGACGACATCGCTTGCCCGCACATAAACCCAGTAGTTGCCATCTCCCACTTCACCGGTTGCCCATTTACCATTGGCATCGGTTGCTTCAATCATACTGTCGCCATCGGTATTAGTTACGATGTAGTAGTATTCCCGGCGTTCGTAGTCACCCCGGGAGCGGCAGGTGTTATCGTTTTTATAAACGACGTTGACATTCTGTGCCTCAAGCCGACCGTGAAAGACGACCCCAATTGTCCACGGGACAACAACCGTGCCCCCTGCGGTTTTGATTGAGTATTCAATCAGATAGGGGGCAAGTTTGTCCCAGGTGTCATTGCCGGTAGAGAAGCCGGTTTTGTCGTAAATCCGGGCGATGATATCAACGTCGCCGGAGAGGTTATTGGGGTTAAGATAGGTGGAGGTGTTGTTCCGGCAAAAGGCAAAACGCTGACCGGATCGAGCATCCTGGAATACCGGTGCGAGCAAGTCGGTATTGGGTTGAATCAGGGTTAACGGATTCTGGATAAACCACCAGGTCGGGCTGGGAAACCGCTGCCAGGTAGCACCGGTATCTGAGATGCGGGCAAAGTGGCAATGGTCAAACGAGGCATCAATCGGCCATGGGACAAGATAGCCGATGAGTTCACCCTCCTGCACTTCGTCACCGAGATTTTTATGATAGCGGCTGGGGTCAATGTGGGCATAGAGCCAGCCCTCTGCTCGACCGGTAAAAGTAAGGGGCGAGTCGCAGACCGCAATCCGGTAGTGCAGTTCCTGCTGGATTGTTCCCCACGCCTTTACCCAGCCGTGGGCTACCGCCCGCACCTCAACACCGCTGGTATCCGGGGTGATTACATCAATGCCATTGTGAAAATAAGGACCAGAGCCATAATCCTGATAGTTGCCCCAGTTGTTGCCCAGAGGGTGAGGTTGGTTAATCGGTGGGATGGGCCAGAAGGTGGCAAATACCGGTAAGATGCTGAGAATTAAAAGAACAAACAGCCGCATAATAAACAATTATATTCCTGTAATAGCAAAAGTCAAAAGGAGAAAACCTCAGCTGAGAACAACACCTGCTACAGGGGTAAGTGGAGAAGGGTTGACAGCAGTGAAGGGTTGGTTATATTGATGGCGAGGGTATGACCGAACCACTGAAAAGGGTGCCGGAATCGGCATTGCCCTTTGCCCGATTTGCCCGGTATTATGACCGGTTTATGATGCGCTATGTGGATTATCAGGGCTGGGTTAACTATGTGGAGAAGATTTTTCGGCGCTGGTATCGCCGGGAAGAAGGAGAGCCCCGGATTCTACCCCGCACGGTGCTTGATGTTGCCTGCGGCACCGGTATCCCTACAATACTGCTGGCGGAACGGGGTTACCGGGTGATTGGTGTTGACCGCTCCCAGGAGATGCTGGCGGTGCTGGAGAAGAAAAAGGGGAATCTGCCGGTTGAGGTGGTGTGTGCCGATATCCGGGATTTTCAACTGCCCTACCGGGTGGATGCGGCGATATCGCTTTATGATAGTATTAACTACCTTTTGACCGAGGAGGACCTGGAGCGGTGTTTCAGCTGTGTGTTCCGGGCGCTGATGCCGGGTGGGGTTTTTGCCTTTGATGTGAACACCATTTACGGTCTGGCTGAGGGTTGGGGGACAAGGACGCTTACCCGGGAGACAGAGGATATTATATCAATCTGGCAGAATTATTTTGACCCCGGGACAAGGATATCAACCCTGCGGTTGACATTCTGGGAGAAATTGCCTGATGGAACACCGGGTGAAAAACTGGAAGAGGTTCATCAGGAGCGGGCTTATTCAACCGAGGATATAAAACGGATTTTGCAACGGGCTGGTTTTGATGAGATTCACTTTTTTCACCATGGCGGCTTTCTA
>CAKZPX010000286.1 GCA_937139435.1 uncultured bacterium | reverse complement strand
ACAGCGCTAACCGCCTTTGTGGTCCGGTAAGGGCAATTTTATAACTTTCTGTTACCGCTACCAGAATCAGCTCGGCATGAAATTCTTTTTTCCTCCTGGCTGATTTTGGCAATCCGCCGGGAGTGGCGACCGCGGGTGAAACTGGTATTGAGCCAGATGCTGACAATTTTTTTTATCGTTTTTGTATCAGCCCAGTCCGTACCCAGACAGAGGACATTGGCGTTGTTGTGTTCCCGGGACAGTTTTGCCAGAGTCGGGTTAAAGCAGAGGGTGGCCCGGATACCCGGGATTTTGTTGGCAGCGATTGACATACCGATGCCAGTGGCGCAGATGAGAATACCCCGTTGTGCCCGTCCCTTTGCTACCGCTCGGGCAACAGCAAAGGCATAGTCGGGATAATCGGCGCGTTCCGGGGAGAATGTCCCGAGGTCGATTATCTTATGTCCGAGGCGCATCAGGTGTTTTTTCAGTTCCTCTTTTCGGGCAAATCCCCGATGGTCAGCACCCAGTGCGATTTTCATCTTGCTGATGGTTTTACTTTACCAGCGTCAACCAGCGGTAACGGTCTTCCCGTTTGCCCTCAATCAGGGCAAAAAATTCTTGCTGGAGACGTTTTGTTATCGGTCCGCATTTGCCACTGCCGATGGTGATGCGGTCAACCGAGCGAATCGGGGTTACCTCAGCAGCACTGCCGGTAAAGAACACCTCGTCTGCCAGATAAAGCATTTCCCGTAACAGCATTGTCTCCCGCACCTCATAACCGAGTTCCCGGGCAAGGGTGATAACCGTGTCGCGGGTGATACCGGGCAGGATGGTGGCGTGGAAGGGCGGGGTGTGAATGATACCGTTGCGAACCAGAAAGATGTTTTCGCCCGAGCCTTCTGAGATAAAGCCATACACATCCAGGGCGATACCTTCAACAAAGCCGTAAGTTAGCGCCTCCATTTTGATGAGCTGGGAGTTCATGTAGTTGGCGCAGGTCTTGGACATCGCCGGGAATGTGTTGGGTGCCATCCGGTTCCAGGAGGAGACCATCACATCCACACCCTGTTCCAGCGCCTCCGGTCCAAGGTATTTACCCCATTTCCAGGTGATCAGCGCCACCTCAACCGGACAGCCGAATGGGTTGACCCCCAGTTCTTTATAGCCACGATAAACAATGGGACGGATGTAGCATTCATCCAGTTCGTTCTTTTTGATCAGTTCAATCGTTGCCTGATTGATTTCTTCCTTTGTGAATGGGATATCCATCCGGTAGATTCGGGCGGAGTTGAAAAGACGGTCGGTGTGGTCCTGGAGCCGGAAGATCGCCGGACCTTTGGGGGTGTTGTAACAGCGCAGCCCTTCAAACACACCGGTGCCATAGTGAATCACATGGGAACAGATGTGGATTGTGGCGTTCTCCCAGGGGACAAACTTGCCGTTCATCCAGATGAATTTTGATTTGCTTTCCTCTAAACCCATCTTGCCTCCTTTTTAAAATAAAAGCGGGACCTCCTCGGTCCCGCCCGCTGTGATTTGTGCGATAATTAATAATACCAAGTCTGGTGCGCTTTCCTTTTCTGATGGTGGCGAAGGGAATCGAACCCCTGACCCGTGGATTATGATTCCACTGCTCTGCCATCTGAGCTACGCCACCGGGCGAATGATTTTAATCCGGGAACCGGGGTTAGTCAAATGATTTTTCTCCTTTTGTCCGATATTATTTATCTTTTCTGCCCATGGTGACAGGGTTATATTTTTTACCTGAAGGACGATAAAGAAGGTAGGAGTATAAAGCCCGAAGCCCGCTTTTTGAGGGGTGCGGGTATAAAATTACAGGGTAGAGCACGCGTTTAAATCGGATGCCCTGCTAATGGTGCAGAGCGGTGTGGTAGTCGGGATAAACGGACAGGAAGGGTTCAGAATAGTCTGGAACAGGGATTAAGAACCCGTATTCGGGACGGTGTTGAACGCTAACTCGGGGATAACCCCCGGGACTATCCACCCACCTACCCCAATTTTTATCATTTCTCTGCGACCGTTTTTTCTTTAACTGCCGACAGATAAATGGGTTAACCTGCATTTTTTCTTCTTGATAGGTAACCCGGGCGTTAAAAATGGACTGGCTGGTGGATCTAACCGGATAAAACTGGTTGCGCTGCTGGTGATTAGCCACGAGGTGCAGGATTTGATTGTGCCGGCGGGTTTGTTATTTTTTATCACTATGAAAAGCAACCGACCATTGATTTTGATTACCAATGATGATGGCATTGAGGCAAGGGGGTTGAAGGAACTTTACGACAGCCTGCGCGGTCTGGGCAGGCGGGTGGTGGTGGCACCAGCGGTTGACCAGTCAGCATCAAGTCACTCTTTTTCCCTGCGCAAGCCGATACGGGTATGGCGGTTAAGACCGGGCTGGTTTGCCGTGCACGGGACACCAACCGATTGTGTGTTAATCTCCAAACACGGGATGTTTCGGGGTGGAATAGACCTGGTGCTTTCCGGTGTTAATGATAGTCCGAATTTAGGCGATGATGTGCTTTATTCCGGTACTGTGGCAGCAGCAATTGAAGGGGCGATGCTCGGGATACCGGCGGTGGCGATTTCCTATCTTAAGGCGGGTGAGAACCGGAGCGCATTGTCCAAATTTCTGCGGGTGCTGGTGCCCTTGCTGCTGGATGGGATTTTGCCGAAAAAGACCCTTTTGAATGTTAATATTCCGCAGTTGCCGGTGCGCGGGGTGAAGGTAACAAGGCTGGGCAGGCGGATTTATCGGGATATGGCGATAAAGGAGAGTTTACCGGACGGTGGGGTTTCCTATACCATTGACGGCGAGATGGGTTTTGCCCACACCCGTGGTTCAGATTTTGAGGCGGTTTATGCCGGTTATATCTCGGTGACACCACTGCATCTGGATATGACCCATCATTCTGAGGTCAGCCGGCTGGAGAGGGCGTTCCGGCGGATAGGGATAGTTTAGCGCCCAGAGACGAACTCCCGGGCGGTGGTGCTGTTGCCCAGCGCATCGGTTGCCCAGATGGCAACAGTTTTTATTTCAGCACCATCGGGCAGGGGCAGGGTAAAGGACTCCTCCTGCTCGTCGTAGATGCCATCAGCCGGTTCCAGGGGGCGCCAGGAACCAGCGTTAATCGCAACACGACAGAAGGCGATGGGTGATATCCGGTCGCGAACCGTCCAGGACACCTTTGCCCCCGAGATTTTTAGACCGGCAACCTCGGGCGGGGTGTTGTCAATAATAAAAGGGGAACTGATGCGTTCGGTACTGAGTGCGGTATTATAAGGACGGTCAGTCCGGTCACTGACCGTGAGCCGGAGGTAATACCAGCCATCAGGCAGGGTGCGGGTGTCAAGTTCGTAACGGGTTTCGGTGAGATTCGTGTCCAGTGCCTGCCAGATGTTCTCCTTTTCCGGTCGGATGAATAACTGAAAGACAAGCGAGTCTTCATCCGGGTCTACCGCATCCCAGGATATCTGGCGCCGGAACTGGACATTACCCCGGCGGGCATCAACCTCAGAGGGCTGATTTATTTCCAGACGGTTGACAAGCGGTGCCCGATTAACTGGACGGTAGAACAAATCAATCCGTTCCAGTTGCGGGGTGCGGTCAGGAAAGCGGGTGGCAAGAGTTGCCTGCCACTGGATAAACCGTGCCGGTGGAGAGGCGATCCTGCCCGGTAGCGGTGCGAGCGGTTGCCATTCGCTCCAGGTTGAGTCCGGGATGGAGGAGTTGCCGGAGCGGGTGGCGATGGTCAGTTCGGTGCCAGCCGGTACCTGTGCCCGCACCTGGAGTTGACCGAATTGTGCCGGTGCACCGCAGTCAAATGGGACACCGGTCACAGAACCGGAATCGGCATAGAAATCGGTTAACTGGTAGAGTCGGGCCGGGTTGCTGCTGCCCAGATAGAGCGTTTTGCCGGAGCGGGTGATAGCGGTTGCCCCGGCTTCGGCAAGACGGGCAACTATTGCTGGCTGGGCGGTAGCAGCATTTTCCAGGGTGTACATTATTCCGCGATTGCCGGTGAGGACCAGGAGGCGCTGGTTGTGGAGGTGGATGTTGTAAATCACCGAATCCGGACAGAGCCATTGCCAGGAAGGGATGCCATCGGTGTTTAAAAGGTAAACTGCCGGCTGGCTCGGTCCATCCCGGTTACCGGATTCAGCATCCGGGTTTCCGGCGATATAAATCTGCTCTTGACCATCGTAGACGATGGCGCGAATCTCTTCCAGCGGGGTGTCGTAAAATACTGTAACCCGGGGTTTGCCACCGGATGGAGAAAATATCAAACGGTAAACAATACCATCGGGTGATGTCCCGGCGAGAAGTTCTTCACCCGGTTTCAGCCAGGTGAGGGTGGTGATGTGTGCCTGGCTGGCGGTGAAGACGGTCTGCTGTCTGCCATCCGGATAGATGCGCAAAAGTTTTCCTTCGGGTCCGGTGGCACATAACACCGAGCGGTCCGGTGCGGGCAGAAGGAAGGATATATAGGTGGCACCGGTGTTGGCGACCGGTTGCGGGATGCCGCCGGGCATGATGCGGTATATCTTACCTTCGGGAGTGGTGCCGAAGAAAACGGTGCGGTCCGGAAGTACGGTCAGGGTAAGAATTTCGTTATTGTTGTCCTGATACAGTTGCTGGAGCCGGTTACTGCCCCTTGGTTTGCGGTACAGGGTGTTGCGGGCGCTGAGGTAGAGGTTATCTGTCGCGTCTGAGGCAATCTGATATACCGTGTTCTCGGCGAGTGAACAGACCGTTATCAGTGCCGGTCCCAGTTTGATAGCACCGGTTGCCGGGAGCAGGATGTTTTTATGTTCAATCCGGTCAACATTGTTAAACAGTTCTTCTGCCGGGATGATGGTACAGGTTGCCGAATGGGCGAAACTGGCAAGGGTAAAGAGCAGTAAGATATAAAATAATCTCATCTTCCTGTGGTTGAACCGGCGGAAAGAGTAAGAAAATAATTTTCGTTTCATTTATTTTATTACCTCCAGTTCCAGGCGGGCAGAACCGGTGATTACCCGCCCGAGATTGACAGGGATTTTAAATAAAAGGCTGGAGCCGGTCGGCTGGATTTTTCCGCCTTTTATGTCGGCGCTGAGTATCTGGCGCAGGTAGGGTGGCGCCTGCGGCAGTTCCCGGGAACCAACCGTAAGACCCGGTTTACCGCTATAGCCGGCAACAATCAGTTCATCCTCCTGCCCCGATTCGGCAAGGAGTTGCAGGAGTTGCTCCATGGTGCTAGGTTTAATGCTCGCCAGGGCACGATTACATTCGCTGGCAAGGAATTCGTCGCGCGATGATATGGTAATGGTGAAAGGACCCGAAGGTGTGGTGATGGGGAGCGGTATGGTTACTGACCTTTCTATCTCTTCGCCCCGATAGTCGCGCAACTGAAGCCGGACGATGAGCGTTTCGCCCGCCTTTATCCGGAACCGGTCAGGGATTGCCGCAAGCAGGATGGCGCTGTTTTTGCTGGCGGTGAAGTGTAACTCAGCATCGATCCGGGTCAGTTCTACCGGTTGAAATTCGTTTTCAAATATTAGTTTCAGCTCTGCCTGGGTCTTCTCGTAGAGGTTGGCAATCGGGTTAACACCGGCAAAGGTGTGCTCGATTTCGGTCTCCTTCCCTTTGGCAAATACGAGCCGGATTCGGCTCTTCAGGGTGACATCTTGCAGTGTGCCCTCGGTCTGGAGTGCAACATCGGCGATGCCAATCGGGATAAATGCCGGGGTAAGTTGTTCATGGCGGGCAGCACGGAAATTAAAGGTGTCCTGACGGACAGGCGAAATAACCCTGACCGTTACCGGAATCATCGGTGCCGGGACGCCGATTGTTCCGGCGATGCCACAGTAACGGTCCTGGCTGATTGTGCCAACCGGTGCTCCCGGAGAAAATATTTTAAATGAGTTGGCAATGGAGGGCAGAATGGAGTGAATAACTCCGCCGGTCATGGGCAACTCGACATCGCCGGCAAGAAAAAACGGGTGACCGAAAGCGATAACCCTGTTTCCTTCCCGATGGGTAATTGTGCCCACCGCTGCTGCCCGAACATCACCGTCAAGGAGCGCCACACCGATCACCCCACCAGGGACAAGCTGGGCGGTGTCACTTTTACCACCGGCACTGGTGATGGCACAGGGTTTCATTCCCCAGGACGCCAGTACCGGTGAAATAATCTCTTCCAGGGTCGGCGAGAGCCCGGAGATAGCAACTGGTAATGGTAGACGGTTAAGTCCGATGCGGGATAAACCAAAGTTTTGTCCTTTGCCTCGGGAAGGTAGTTCCCAGATCTGTAACATCTCGGTTATCGGCGTGATCCCGGCAATTGGTTCTTTGGCAAATTCCCAGGCATAGGCGACAGCACCGATAAGTTTGTTGTCAATGTAAACCGGACTGCCGGACATGCCGGCAATCACTCCGGAGTTTTCCAGTCCGGCACCGGAAAGGCGGCAGAGAATCAAATCTGCGCCGGGAGATACCTGCCGCATTACATCTATCACTTCCACCTGGAACTCCTCGGGTCTGGTTCCGGAAAAGACCGAACGTCCCACGCCCTTCATTCCCGGTTTTATTTCATCAACTGTCATAATCGGTACCCCGAAACCAGATGAGAAGATAAGCAGGAAGATTGTTAAGGAACTACGGGTTAAAGATAATTTATGGTGTACCACCGGGTTAGCGATAATTCTGGTTATAGGAACGAGCAATGTTAATCACCTCGGTAACGACGTTTACCGGGTCAGCGCCCACAAGGACAAAGAGCGGTTCCTTGCCCCAGCCCCGGGTTTCGTAGAAAATCTCTGGAACCGCGCCACCGGTCCTGGCAATGAGTTGCTTAACCTTCCAGGGCATAGACATCTTTTCCCGGCCGATCAATTCCTCGGGTTCACAGGAGCGGTCAATAACGCCAATCTTTTTGCCCCGGATTTGTGCCCAGTGCTGGACATGGGCAAGGAGCTGTTCATTCCAGCGGAAGTTAATTGCGGCACGAATCTCCGGTGCATATTGTCGCAGTTCCAGGATTAGACGGGCAAGGTGGTCTGAGGCACCGAACTCCGGCGCGCCACAGGCGCGGGGGCGACCCTGAACCACGGTAATCCTGCCGTCAATCGCGGCGACATCCTCGGGATTGCGGGCGTCGGGCAGGGCAAAGACAATATTGGTTCGGACCTCGGGCACAAAGGGAACGAATTCCGGACAATTTTCCAGAAGGGCTAACGCCTCCTTCAGTCGCTTGAGTGTCTGCTCTTTTAAATCGTTCACCCGGTCATCGCCTGGAAGTATGCTTGCCAGAACGGGTCTTCCTTTACCGGCAGTAACGGCTCCTCGGTCCCATTTTTTCTGACGAACCGACGTCCGCTACTGGTGAATTCGCCCAGTTCCAATAAGGGCAGGTTCTCTGATTCTGCTGCGGCACGAAGCCCGGACATCTTTTCGGGCGGCACCGCTGCGACCAGCGTCCCTTCACTGATTGCAATCAAAGGGTCAATGCGGAAATGGCTGCAGACCCGTTCCACCGGTTCCGGCATGGTTATGCGGGATTCATAAACAGTTACCCCGATACCGCTTGCCTCAGTCATTTCATAGATGCCACCCAGCAGACCGCCCTCGGTTGCATCGTGCATCGCCCGGGCAAACTTGCGGCAGAGCAGGGCGTCAGGGACAACGGTCATCTGATAGAACAAATCTTTGGCAGCGTTAACCGTCTCCTCGGGTAGCACCTTCTTCAGCGCTGGTTCCGCCTGCAGGGCTAATATTGCGGTCGCTTCAATCGCCGGACCCTTGGTCGCCACCAGGATGTCACCAGGTCGGGCTGATGATGCCGGGGTGATTTCGTTTTCTTCGCCAAATCCCCAGACTGCGCAACCACCATTCAGGGGATAGGATATTCCTGGATAGATGCCGGTATGTCCGCCAACGATGCTGATACCGAGTTTCTCACACTCCTGATGCACCTGGTTCCAGATAGCACTGACCGTCTCTGCGGTTGTTTCAGGCGGGAAAAGCAGACAGATGGAAAGAAACTGCGGTTTGATCCCAATTACCGCAACATCGCTGGCGCAGATATGAACAATACTCCAGCCAAAATAGGGCAGGAGAACCGGTAGACCAAATGTTGGGTCCTCTGCCACCGCCATAACCTTTCTTTTTCCTGGTGGTGCATCATCAAGCGCAATCACCGCTGCATCCACGCCATGTTTTGGACCGAGAATTACTCTGGATGACGATGCTCCCAGATAGGGAAAGATAAGTTTGTTAAAAGATTCCGGGTCTAACTTCCCAATGTTCGGAAGAGACGTCATGCTCTGCTCCTTTCATTTCTTTTCTAATTTTACCACAGATTTTAACTTAGCGGGAAAGAATGTCAATGCAGTTAGCGGGTACCGGTCTCGTTACCGCCACTTTCTCCACCGCGCAACGCATATTCTACCGCTGCCCGGATATCCTTTAGCTCCTTCATATTCAACAGGGTGACCCCCAGGCCCAGAGTAGGATGGCGCCACCGGGCGTCGGACAGGATGCTCATTATTTCTATCCGTTCAATCGGACCGTATTTTTTGAAGAACTCCTCAGTAAGCAGGTAGTAAAGGTTTTGCCAGCCCACCGGTGTTAGTTTTGGGGTGGAACCGGTAAGGATGATGCCATCAGCTTTCAGTCCCAAGGACAGGGCATCGCGATAGTAATTGATCAGGGCGATTTTATTCTGAGGGTCAGAGATAAACCAGGCGGTTTTTATCGTCGGGTCAAAGGCAAGATAGATCTCCAGATGACCGAAGGTGGAGCGGAAGTTCTGCTGAATCTGGTTCTTGTTGGTGAAGGCATTGTCATAGAATGATTTCAACAGTCCGGAATTGGTGAGGATTTTTTGTGCCGGTTTGTCGGCATGGATTTTAGTATAGCCGTAGTTTTGCATGATCGCATTGAGCGGATCAGAAGAGTCAAAGCGTGGTAGATTTACCAGCATCAGTCCGCAACCAATTCTCGGGCTGAGTCGGGCAAAAGAAATTTCTATTGAACGGTGGGTCTCAATACGGAGTTTTTCGGGCATCGTGCCTTCCTTTATACCCCGCGTATCTTGCGCCGGAACATCCTTGCCTCCCACTCATCGGTGGCAAGGTGATTAACAAACTGGTCAATCCCGTTACTGCGCAGCCAGTAGTTGCCATTACCAATCACGATCAGTCCCCGGCGGACCCAGTTATAGATTGTTGATTCATCCTTGGTGAGCTGGACATAGGTGCGGAAGTCATCCACCGGTTTCAGGGTGTCGGTATCCAGGACGAACGCGATAAGCACGAGGGGAAATGTTTTGATGACAATTTTAAAACTGGGAGGAAATTCGCCCTTGGCTGGTAACACCTCCAGACCGGTAATGTTGTTGGGGTGGAGCAGACGGTCAAGATTGAATTCCGGCGTGAAGCCGAGCCGGTTACCAATTACCCCGATGCCGACATTCTGAAGCTCGATGTTTTTCTCTCCAGGCTTCATCAGCCGCATCATCCGAATTTTGAAGAACGCCGTTTTCTGCACGGAGAGGAGTTCGCGGAATATGCAATAGGTCATTATTGAGGCGACGCCCTTTCTGCGGTAACCTTCTTTTACTGCGATGTCCCAGAGGATTATCCCGACACCAGGGGGGTCGCGTTCGATGTAGGCGCGACCGATCTGCTGTCCATTGAGTGAGGCGAAGATATTCGCCTTTTTCGGAAAGATTTCCGTGACAATATTCAGTTCCTTGCCGGCGAGCGAACCTTCCCGGATGAGTATGTGGGTGTGGTCGAGCCAGTCAAACCGTGGTCCGATACGTCCGGGGTTCCAGATAAAAGGTTTTTCCCGGACGAATGTAGAACGGAAAAAGCTGGCTAAGG
>CAKZPX010000285.1 GCA_937139435.1 uncultured bacterium | reverse complement strand
GAAAATGTTTTATTTTTCAGCGTGTAATATCGGGTAGAACAATGTACAGCAATTCGGGTAATCCGGATCATACAGCCCAGCCGGTGGTATCTTTTGTTTTCATTAACTATAACTCGGCAGATTTACTAAAACAGGCGTTGTTGAGTCTTATTGATTGCGAGCCGGAATTGAACAGGGAGGTTATTATCGTAGACAATGCTTCTTCTGATTATCGTTGTCTTAAAGAATTGTGTAGCAATTATTCCTGTCGGCTGGTGGCGCTGAAAAAGAATATCGGCTATGGGGGCGCAGCGAATCGTGGGTTTAATTATAGCTGTGGCAGATATGTGGCGATAGCCAATCCGGATATTAGATTTACACCAAGAGCGGTAAGTGACCTGGTAAGGTTTATGGAAAATAATACTGATGTCGGGGTGGTTTCACCACAGTTATATTATCCGGACGGTACGCCACAGCCCTCCTGTCGCCGTTTGCCCCGTTTCCGCTATGTATTTGCTGGAAGGCGCTCCCCTTTCACCCGTTTTATTCCTGCTTACAATCGGGTGAAGGAATTTTTGTATACCGATGTCTGGCGAGCATCCGTTCCGATGGAAGTAGAAGCGGTAATCGGTGCCTTTATGCTCTTTCGCCGTGAGTCCTTCATCGCTGTTGGTGGTTTTGACGAGCGCTATTTTCTCTTTGCCGAGGATATGGATATCTGTCGGCGCCTGAATGCTAAAGGCTGGAAAGTTTTTCTTGAGCCCAATATCAGGTTGCTCCACTATTATGGTGGTGTTCGGCGAAGGTGGCGGCGGTTTACTGAATTCCATCGGATTAAAGGGCTTTATCGGTTTTTCAGTCAGGGGAGAAAAGGTCTGATTCGGTATCTGTTTCTTATTCTGTTTGCCGGTTACCTCTTTTGCATTGAGGCGGCAGGGATTTTGGGGGCTGGTGAATTTGAATATTCCTGGCAAAAACGAGGTTCAAAATGAGACGATTAGGTGTTCTTCTTTCAACAGTAATATTGATGCTGGGCGATGTTGTGGCGGTGATGTTGAGTTTCCTTCTGGGTTATCTGGTGCGAGCACTTTTCTCAGGTAGCGACACTTCCGGAGGGGTCTCAGCGACAACCCTGATAAGCCGCGTTTACTTTCTTCTTGTTTACCCGTTCGTCTTTGTCTACGAGGGGCTTTATACGAAACGGCTTACTGTGTGGGAGGAAAGAAGACGCTGTTTTCGGGGTGTCCTCGTTGCTAGTGCTTTCTTAACAATACTGCTGTTTATGGTCAGACTCTGGATAGTTTCTCGTTTTGTTGTTTTATTGGCAACAGTTTTCGGAATGGTTTTTGTTCCGGCTGTTCGGGCTGTATTTAAACTATTACTGGTGAAGGTAGGTCTGTTTTTACAACCGATGGTGGTTGTTGGCGAAATAGTCGGTGCTGATGTGTTTTGCCGTCAGTTGTCTCTTAACCGGACACTGGGTTACAAGGTTGTTCAACATATCCAGAAAAGAGATCCCAGCGATGATATCATTGCGAGGCTTGAGCAAGCAGAGATTCCCCCCGGTGCGTTGCTGGTGGTTTTGACAGAGTCTTTTACTCCTCAGGAACTCAGAAGGATATTTAATTATTCCGAGGAGAAGTTTGCTGAGTTGATGGTCGTCCCGGATGCCAATCTCCTGGCCGCTTCAGCAGCAGAGATAGAACAGGTGGGCGGGCTTCTGGTGTTGAAATATCGCTATAATTTATTACGACCACTCAACATCTGGACCAAGATGGCATTTGAATTTGTGCTGAGCTTGGTGTTGATGATAATACTTTTGCCCTTGTTTGTCATTCTGGCGCTGCTGGTTAAGTTGTCTTCACCAGGACCGGTTTTTTTCCGCCAAGAGCGGATCGGGTATCGGGGCAGAATATTTACCTGTTTCAAGTTTCGCACAATGTATCGGGATGCAGAACAAAGGCTTAAGGAACTTCTGGTGCAGGACCCGGCAATAAAGGAGGAGTGGGTTCGTTATGCCCGCATTACCAATGACCCCCGGGTTACCCCGATAGGTAGATTTTTGCGTCGCTTCAGTCTGGATGAACTTCCTCAGCTTTATAATGTTCTTAAGGGCGATATGGCACTTGTTGGACCGCGTCCCTATTTGCCCACGGAACTGGAACGACTCGGAAATTATATAAGGACGATTGTAAGGGTTCGTCCCGGACTTACCGGTTTATGGCAGGTTTCCGGGCGTTCCGAACTGCCATTTCAGGAGCGGATTTTGCTTGATGAGTACTACATTAGAAACTGGTCGCTCTGGCTGGATTTTTCTATTATCGTCCGGACGATTAAAGCGGTGCTTACCGGACGCGGTGCTTATTGAATAGCAATGATTGACCAACTGGAACTTAGAGGTAACATAAAGTAATTTATGATTACCGTGCTTGTTTTCACCCTTTTTTTCTCACCGGGCATAGACGACTGGCAGACTTATACCAATACCGGTTATATTTTTGATATTTGTGGCAACGATTCAATTCTTTATCTGGCTACTGCGGGTGGCGCAGTCAAATTGAGCGTAAAACCTGGTCCCCCCCGGATTGAGCAAAGGTTGTTTCACACTGATGGGTTAAGAGACAATCGCTGTTTATGTGTCGCACAGGATAGTTGTGGTAATGTCTGGGTGGGGACGTATGGGGCGGGGTTATCGGTAATTCCTTGCGATTCGGCGCGGGCACAGTCCTACCGGACGGGCGAATTGCCCACAACTATTAAAACCCTGTTTATTTACGGGACAAAAATACTTGCTGGAACTGATGAGGGACTTTTTGTTATTGATACAAAGGGGACCCAGTTAGATTTTACTGACGATGGCATCCGACATTTCCGGGTGAGTTCGGTTCGGGAGTTGCTGAGCGATCGGGTGCTAACGCTATTTGGTTTTAATGATTATTTCTGGATTGGCACGAATCAGGGTGTGTCCTGTGTCGATAGTTCTTTTATCTCCTGGCGTGCATTTCGGAGACCATTAGGGGATTCAGTTTCGGCGATCGCTGCGTTACCTTCGGGCAAGATAGTAATCGGAACCGAGGCAGGAGTTGCAATAGGAGATACCGCTGGCTTCCGAACGCTCTGGTTTTTCCCTTCTTTCAAGACGGTTAACGATATTGCAGTTTACGGCTGGGATATCTATATTGCCACACGTGATACGGTGTTCAAGGGGGACACTACCGGGGTTTTTATTCCTGTTTTTGTCGGGCAACCGCTTTCCTTGTGGCTGGGTGAGATGTGCTGGGTAGGTTCGGGTGGTTCCGAGGAGGCGGGTTGGGGTCTGTTTTAT
>CAKZPX010000284.1 GCA_937139435.1 uncultured bacterium | reverse complement strand
AGGGCAACATGGCGGTTTCCTTGACCGTGCTGACAGCCTCATTTTTACCATCCCGGCATTTTATTATTTAACCCTGCTCCTTATTCAATGAACCCCGCCGCACCGATTTTACTCCGTGCCGGTTCTGGCATCACTGTCCAGTGCGTCGCCTTTGACTCCCTCGGGGTTAAAGGTATGTGCACCCGGATCCAGACCCCGGACATCACCATTACAATTGACCCCGGTGTCTCGCCCCAGACAGAAGAATTCCCCCTGCCCGAAGAACAGAGACAGCGGTTGTGGCAAATCTATCAGGAGGAGGTTTTAAACTCCTGTGTTGATTCCCACGCCATCGTCATTTCCCACTACCACCTTGACCATATTACTCTCTTGCGGGAGGCGAAAATATACTCGGACAAAATTATCTTTGCCAAATCACCTGATGACCTGCCCCAGAAACAGCAGGACACCGCCCGGCGCTTTTTCCAGACTATTGACGGTCTGCCCAGAGAAATCATCTGGGCCGATGGGCGACGCTTCAAATTCAAAAAGACTGAAATTGGCTTCTCCCCTGCCCTCTGGCATGGCGAGGCGGATGCCGAACCCGGCAGGGTCATTATGACCGAAGTCAAACGCGGCAGGGAAAACATCCTCTTTACCTCTGATGTCGCTGGTCTGACCGATGAAAATACCACGACAGCAATCCACGCCATCAAACCCCGGCAGGCGATAATTGATGGCTATCCCAGTTTTCTCCACAGTGCGCCAGCAACCAGTCCCGGTTTCATAAAAAGCATCATCAACCTCTGTCGCATCCTTGCCCTGCCCGAACTCAACACCTTAATCCTTGACCATCACCTTGCCCGGGATTACCGCTATCCGGCACTTTTTAAACTGGTCTACGCAAAGGCGGCAAAACTGAAAAAGAACTTTGGCACCGCAGCGGAAATCGCTGGTGGCAGAAGCGCTGTCTTAAAGGCAATGGAAGACTATGGCACAACCCGCTGGCACCGCTGGTTTCCAGTAGAATTGGACACCGCCCGCACAACCCTGGAAAAGTTAATCACCGCCGGCAGAATCACACCGGACTGGCTTAACGCCCTGGAAAAATGGGTGATTTAACCACGCTCTGTGCCTTATTTATAAAATAGAGCCAGTTCCTGTCCATAATTTAACAAAAAGTTAATATCCGGCATCGGGAATATATAAAATAACATATTTATTTACAATTAGTTATAACAAAATGGCTCGTTGAAAAAGGACTAAACAGGGCAGGCTGGGGACATACCCCGGGGTTATCCCCGGGATAGTCCGGCAGACAACCCGAAAATAAAACTCTAACCCGGTAACCGGTGCAACTAACAGGCTAATACCAAACACCTTCTCCGTCTACAACCCGAATGGATAACTGGATTAGGAACTCCGCATTAACTACGGTATTATAACCTCTTTCTAACCCGGGTGTTAACCCCGGCAAATTGTCACGGTCAAAATACCGCTTTACCAGCAACCCGCCTTTATTTTCTTATGGATAAAAATTGACAACAACTTAATCACCTCTATAATAAAAAAGATACCGCCGGGGTGGTGGAATTGGCAGACACGCATGGTTGAGGGCCATGTGCCTCACGGCATGCAGGTTCAAATCCTGTCCCCGGCATTGATGCCCTCCGGTTCAGTTACGCTTTTATGAACAAGACATTCTCCATCCTCTTAACACATTACGACCGAATTCAAGTTAATAACTCAGCACCTGCTCCTGAATCCTGATCCTGATGGTGAAACATCAGCACCGTGCTTTAATTATCGTGCTGGACGGGGTGGGCTGTGGTGAACTGCCTGATGCCTCCCGGTTTAACGATTGTGGCTCAAACACCCTCGGTAATCTGGCATGCCATCTCGGTGGACTCAACCTGCCCAACCTGGCACAACTCGGACTGGGCAACATCATTCCCCTCCCTGGTGTGCCCCCGCAGCCAGAACCAGCAGCCTGTTATGGTAAAATGGCAGAGATGTCCGCTGGCAAAGATTCCACCATCGGTCACTGGGAAATTGCCGGCATCATCACCTCGCAACCGTTTCCCCTCTTTCCTGACGGCTTTCCACCAGAGATCATCAGCGAACTGGAAAAAAGAATCGGCAGAAAGGTCATCGGCAACATCCCGGCCTCGGGCACAGAAATCATCAATCGCCTCGGTGAAGAACACCTGCGCACCGGTAACCCGATTGTCTACACCTCAGCCGACAGCGTCTGCCAGATCGCCTGCCACGTTGATGTCGTTCCCCTGAACAAACTCTACCGCTACTGTCAAATTGCCCGCGAACTGCTTACCGGTCCTTACCGGGTTGCCCGGGTGATCGCCCGTCCTTTCGCCGGCGTGCCCGGTGCTTTTTACCGCACCGCGCAACGCCGGGACTTCTCCTGTCCGCCACCCCAACCAACCATTCTTGACAGTATCGCCGGTGCCGGTTTAGAGGTAGTCGGGATTGGAAAAATTGATGACCTGTTCGCAAATCAGGGGTTAACCCGCAACCTCCATTCGGTCAATAACGAGGAGTGTATTGACTTTATCAAGAAAGCGCTTAATGAAACAACCGCCGGTCTGATATTTGCCAACCTTGTTCAATTTGATATGGACTGGGGGCACCGGAATGACCCGGTCGGGTTTGCTCGGGGACTCAATTACTTTGACTCCCGCCTGCCCGAAATTATCCATAACCTCTGTCCCGAAGATATCCTTTTTGTCACCGCTGACCACGGCTGTGACCCCGTCACCCCATCCACCGACCACTCCCGGGAATATGTCCCTCTGCTTGTTTACGGAAATCCAATTAAACCGGGCATAAATCTGGGCACCCGTGACACATTTGCTGACCTGGGACAGACCGTTGCCGAATACCTGAAAGTCCCTGCCACCCCATCGGGTAAAAGTTTTCTAAAAAGCATTCTGAAAAAAGGAGAGGCGTAATGGAAAAGAAGGCGGTTCTCCGGCTGGTAAAAGCGGCACAGGCAGCGGCAAAAAGGGCGTATGCACCCTATTCCCGGTTCCCGGTCGGTGCTGCGGTGCTTGCAATAAATAACAAAATCTATACCGGCGCCAATGTGGAAAACTCATCTTATGGATTGACCGTGTGTGCGGAAAGGGTGGCGATATTCAGGGCGGTCACTGCTGGCGCCCGGAAGATTAAAGCGCTGGCAATTTTCACCGCTACCAAAAAGCCAACTCCGCCCTGCGGCGCCTGTCTCCAGGTACTGAACGAGTTCGGCGCTGACCCGTTAATCATCCTCGCTACACCGGAACAGACGGAAACCACCTCGCTGCGGAAATTGTTACCGCTGGGATTTAAATTCGGCGAACCGGATTAGACATTTCTTTCTATACTGTTCCTCGCAGTAAGACCGTTATCAGCAACGGAAATCAAATAAAAAGGGGATGTTCTCGTATCGCTCAGGGCGCTTAGTCAATCCGCTCCCTGCCATACATATACTTCCTTAACACCTCGGGAACAATTACCGAACCATCCTCCTGCTGATAATTCTCTATAATTGCGATAAATGTCCTGGGCAAAGCCAGTGCTGAACCGTTAAGGGCATGAGGGTAGAAGCTCTTTCCGTCCGAACCACGGGCACGAATCTTTCCCCGCCGGGTCTGAAAATCCTCGCAATTGGAAATTGAGGAGACTTCCAGCCAGCGTCCAACACCCGCTGCCCAGACCTCCAGGTCATAGGTCTTGGCCGACTGAAAGGCAATGTCCCACGCTGCCAGCCTCTTCACCCGATAGGGCAAACCCAGCGCCTGTAATAAACTTTCCGCCTCACTGCGCATCTCTTCCAGGTCATCATAGGAACGCTCCGGCGTGGTCAAACGCACCATCTCCACCTTATCAAACTGGTGAACCCGGATCATCCCCCTGACATCCCGTCCATAAGAACCAGCCTCGCGGCGAAAACAGGGTGTAAAGGCAACCATTTTTAATGGCAGGTCATCGGCATTAATGGTCTTTTCCCGAAAATAGGCAACAAGTTGCGGTTCGGCGGTAGGAATGAGAAACAGGTCATCATCCTTTACCGCATACATATCATCGGCGAGATGGGGCAACTGTCCAGCACACTCCAGTGTCGGCGGATTTGCCAGAATCGGCGGCATAATCTCGGTATAGCCGTAGCGTTGTACCGCAGTGTCAAGGAAAAAGTTAATCAGTGCCCGTTCCAGTAACGCCCCCTGCCCCCGAAAAACGACAAACCGGGAACCAGCCAGCCGCGCTGCGGTCTCAAAATCAACTATCCCGAGCGCCTCACCCAGATCCCAGTGTGCCAGCGGAGTAAAAGAAAATGTCGGAATATCACCCCAGGTAGAAACAACCGTCTCGGTTGCGGTCACCGAAGGATGAACCCGATTGGGCAAGAACTGTGCCTGTTTTTCCTCCTCATCCTCCACCCCCTTCAGTTCTGCCTCAAGACGCCGCACCTGTTCTGCAACCTGTTTTGCCCTTTCCCGGAGCGCAGTATCATCCTGCCCCTCCCGCTTTGCCCGGGCGATCGCCTCGGAAATTGCCCGCTGCTCGTGCCGTGCCCGGTCACGAACCCGCACCAGCTCTCTGCGCCTTGCGTCCAGTTCTAAAATCCGGTCGATCAGCATCGGACTGCGCCTTAATTCCAAGATCCGGCGTGCCTCGTCCGGATGCTCACGACAGAACTTTAAATCCATCGCCTAATTCTATTTCAAACCAGCCGGCGGTCAAAAAAAATCCTAAAAAACCACACCGCCCTCAAGCCCGACCTTCTTCAACACCCGCAGCGCCCGTTCCCGCAGCGCGCTGGTATACTCATCCGGTCTCTCGGTCAGCAACACAAATGACTGCAACGCCAGCGGAAACTCTTTCTGCAACCGGGAACGGAACCCCGGCAACTTATGCCTTAAATAGTTGAACCGATCAATCAACACCCGGCGCACACCGGTACGGGCAATCGCCTGAAGCAGCTCGGTCATCTTTGCTTCTGAATCAGAAAAATAGGGTAAAACCGGACCAAAGAATACTGTCGTCGGAATACCAGCCCGCACCAGTTCCTCTGCTGCCTTCAGCCGGCGCACCGCTGGCGGCGCCCCGGGCTCAAAAAACGCCCTCACCCTTTCATCCAGTGTGGTCAAGGTTAATTCAACACTGATGCTTGGATGCCGCTGCATCAGGTCAATATCGCGCAAAACCAGGTCCGACTTGGTCAGAATCTCAACGCTAAAACCAAAACCACCAAGAATCTCAAGCACCTGCCGGCTCAACTGAAAACGTGCCTCTACCGGTTGATAGGGATCACACACCGTGCCCAGGATAACCCGACCCTGACGTCGTTCCTGTCGTAACAACTCGGGCAGGTTAATCTTCGCCTCAACAAAACTGCCCCAGGGTTCTTCAATCCGGGTATAACGAAGCATAAACGTAGCATAACAGTAGACACAGCGATGGGAACAGCCTAAATAGGGATTAACACAGAAATCCGCGCCCGGAATCCCGGTTTTACTCAGTGCCGAACGGCACCGCCGGATACGAACCCTCACCCCGCCGGGCAGCCTTGACAAGGAGGTCATACTCCAGATTCACCCTTTCTCCTGCCCGTCGCTGACCGAGAGTGGTTTTCTCTAATGTGAACGGAATCAAATTCACCCAGAACTCTCCCCGCTTTACCCCAGCAACGGTCAGACTGACACCATCCACCGCCACCGAACCCTTTGCTACGAGAAACTGAAAACTCTCAGCCGCATTTTTTATAACCATCCTGCTCCCTTCTGACCGCCTTTCAATCTGTTTTATCCTGCCCACCTCGTCCACATGCCCGAGGACAAAATGACCTCCCAGCCGTTCACCCAATCGCAGTGCCCGCTCCAGATTCACCATCGTCCCAACTCGCAAATCATCAAGGGTTGTTGCCCTCAGTGTCTCGGCGACCGCCTCCACCATAAACGCCGCTTTCTCCACCCCCACCACTGTCAGACAACAACCGTTAACCGCGACGCTATCTCCGGACTCCAGTTCCTGAACAAAAGGTGCTTTTATCAATAATAACCTGTTTCTCCCCTTCCGCTCAATCCGGCTGACCTGCCCGACCGCCTCAACTAAACCTGTAAACATAACCCTCGGTAAGAATATCGTCTCCGAAAATGGTATACCGGACGTCCTTCAGCACCAGCGCCCCATTAAGTGAACGGGGTCGCATGCCGGCACTAAAACTTTTCCCCGGACCCAGCACCTTGGGGGCAAGAAAGAAGTAAGCCTTATCCACAATTCCGGACTCCAGTGCCGAAGAAACAACCGTTGCCCCTCCTTCAATAAGCACACTCAAAACCTCCCGGCGATACAGTTCGGCAAGGACATCCTGCCAGAGAAGCCGTCCTTTCCGCTCCTGACGTACCCGCACCACCTCAGCACCAGCCCGCTCCAGCCTGCGACGCCTGGTCTCGCTGGCACTGGCAGTAAAAATTAAAACCGGGTCTGGGGCGGTAAAAATCCGGCTATTAACCGGCAGTCGCAAATCAGAATCCATAACCACCCGCAACAACCTCTTTCTTTTATTTATCCGGCAGGTAAGTAAGGGATTATCTTTAATTATCGTGTTAACACCAACAAGAATCGCATCTACCCGCAACCTTAACCTCTGCCCCTCACCCCTTGCCTTCTCACCGGTAATCCACTGAGACTCTCCGCTACCGGTTGCAATCATCCCATCAAGGGTTGTTGCCAGTTTCAGCATCACAAACGGTCGGTGCTCCTCCATAAAAGTCACATACGCATCGTTTAAACGCCTTGCCTCGTCCGCCAGCAGTCCAACATCCACCGTCACCCCCTGCTGCCGGAGACATTTAACTCCGTGTCCTCTTACCCGGGGATTGGGGTCAATCATCGCTACCACAACCCGGCGCACCCCGGCACGGAGCAGTGCCTCGGTGCACGCTGGTGTCCTCCCCTGAAAACAACAGGGTTCCATTGTCACATAAAGTGTTGCTCCCCTTGCCTCAGCACCAGCAGACTTTAACGCCTCCACCTCAGCATGGGCGCCACCACAGCGCTGATGATACCCCTCACCAACAACCCTTCCTCCTTTTACAACCACCGCACCTACCATCGGATTGGGCGAGACCATTCCGCACCCTTTTTCTGCCAGTTCCAGCGCCCGGCGCATAAAACGGACATCCCGCTCCTGCGATCGGTGCCCTTTAACTGTCTTCATAACACCTTAACGATAATCTATCTGAAAATCGTCATATTCATGCTGATACTCATCCCAATCAACCTGAACATTCTCCACCACAGCACCAGGTGGACCCTGGCGCAACTTCTCCACCAGTTTCTCCAGTTTATCCCTCTCTCCCTCAGCATGAACCTCCACCCGACCATCCGGCAGGTTGCGCACCCTGCCTTTCAACCCCAGAGCCTGTGCTTCACGCAGGGTAAACATCCGAAAAAACACCCCCTGAACCCTTCCAGAAACAAAAGCAAAAATAGTCGCCTTATTATTCATAATTCAAGATAAATTTATAAACCGCTTCTGTCAAGCACTACTCTGCCTATTCTCGGCTTAATATTTCACCTCCGGAATATGCTTGAATTTCCACCCCATTATACTAAAAT
>CAKZPX010000283.1 GCA_937139435.1 uncultured bacterium | reverse complement strand
ATAATAGCACTACTGATGTCCGACGAAGCACTGTTCGAGGCACTACTTGCGGAGTGCATCCGAAGGAACGCTTCGGACCTGCACCTGACCGTAGGGCGCCCACCAACATACCGTATTGACGGGTTCCTTCAGCCCGCCGAGGGTTTCCCGGTTCTTACTCCGGAGAAAACCGAAAGTTTCAAAAATATTGCCACCAGAGACCTGCGCCATCTCCGTGCCCAGATTGACAACGGTGGAGGTGGCGACTTTGCGCTTAACTTCAAAAATATGGCGCGATTCCGGGTAGCGGTCTATAAACAGAAAGGTTATTTTGGACTCGCCCTGCGACTTATCCCCCGACGCATCCTCTCATTTGAGGAACTTTTTGTCCCTACCCATCTCATCCCGCGCATCAAGTCGCTTCTGGACCGCCCCCATGGACTGATTCTGGTTACCGGTCCTACCGGAATGGGAAAAACCACCACTCAGGCAACATTTGTTGACTATATCCTTGAGAGTCCACGCCATGTCCTGACCATTGAAGACCCGATTGAATTTGTCCACGACCACAAAAAGGGTATTATCACCCAGCGCGAGGTGGGTGTTGATGTGTCCAGTTTCCGTGAAGCAATCATGAAAGGTCTGCGTTCCAACCCCAATGTCATCCTTGTTGCCGAAATCCGTGACCTTGCCACCGCTGAAGCAACCATCTGGGCGGCAGAATCCGGACACCTTGTCATCGGCACCCTCCATACCACCAATGCCCCAGAAACGGTAACCCGTTTCATTGATATCTTTCCTCCGGAAATCCGCGACCAGATCCGGATTCAGTTCTCCATTTCCCTTCTGGCGGTTTTCTCCCAGCGACTACTGCTTCGGACAGAAGGCAAAGGAAGAATTGGTTGTTATGAGGTTATGATGGCAACACCTGCGGTGCGTAACCTCATCAGAGAAAGAAAGATAGAACACCTGCCCTCAGCAATCCAGACATCCAGTGCCGAAGGCAGTATATCGTTTGACGCCTATATGGCAGAACTTTATCGTGCCGGCAAGGTAACTTATGAAACCGCCATCGCCTCGGCATTTGACCCGAAGGGATTCCGGGAACTGGTGGAATTCGGCACCAAGACCCGACGGCATCAGTAACCAGTTAAAATTCAATATAGTTAAACTAACACCCGCCTCTTAAAATTTACTGTCACACACCACAGGAACAAAAGGCTTCTGATGTTCCTGTTTTCTTAACTATCTCATTTATAAATAGGAAAACCGCTTCTCATTGTTGTGAACAATCGGCACAAGAAATGCATATAACTTAGCAAAAATTGAGGGGCGCAACAAAAGCAGGGGGTGGAGAGAGCCCTCGGGTAAAAAACCAACCTCCCCCGGCAACCCGGGGGTTCTCTTTTTATTATTTATACTATTCCCAGCCGCTCCCGCCTGATCACGGTAACCGAGCGAGTAGAAACCTCATTCCAGGTAATCCCTGGTAAACCGGTAATAAAAATAGACGATATCACCAACACCAGCTCGCCTTTGCCCAGCCATAACCCCTGTCCTTCTACCCGGGCACGGTCTGACCATG
The DNA here is from genome assembly GCA_937139435.1 of uncultured bacterium. Taxonomy (GTDB): domain Bacteria; phylum Hydrothermota; class Tepidihabitantia; order Tepidihabitantales; family Tepidihabitantaceae; genus Tepidihabitans. The sequence continues at coordinate 2 of CAKZPX010000283.1, read as the reverse complement.
AG
>CAKZPX010000282.1 GCA_937139435.1 uncultured bacterium | reverse complement strand
AAAGCTTCTCATTTACCACCGTCTCCACCACACCCTTAGCATCACTGTTACCCAGCCGGGTCTTGGTCTGCCCCTCAAACTGCGGGTCAGGAATCTTCACCGAAATTACCGCTGTCAACCCCTCCCGGGTATCCTCGCCCGCCAGTTCAATACCATCCTTCAACTGCCCGCTCTTCCGGACGTATTCATTAATGCACCGGGTCAGCGCCGCCTTAAAACCAGATAGATGTGTCCCGCCCTCGTGGGTGTTAATCGTATTGGCAAAAGAAAAGATACTCTCCACAAAACCATCATTGTACTGAAACGCAACATCAACCTCCATCCCGTTACGCTTCTCCTCAATCAGAATCGGCTTATGCAAACGGTTACGCCCCTTATCCAGATAGGCAATAAAATCAACCAGTCCGCCCGGATAGTGAAAAACCTCCTCCTTATCCACCCGTTCATCCCGCAGGCTAATCTTCAAATTTTTATTCAGATAGCCAAGTTCCCGCAGCCGATTGGCAAGGATATCATAATTAAAAACCACCTTCTTAAAAACATTCTCATCCGGAACAAAGGTAATCTTCGTGCCGGTCTTCTTTGTCTTTCCGACAACCGTCAGCCCCTTCTTCACCTCTCCCCGGGCAAACTCCATCCGGTACACCTTGCCATCCCGATACACCTCGGCAATCAGTTGTTCGGAAAGCGCATTGACCACCGAGACCCCAACGCCGTGCAGACCACCGGATATCTGATAAACCTTATGCTCAAACTTCGCTCCGGAATGAAGTACGGTCAACACCACCTCCAGCGCCGGTCTCTTCTCAATCGGATGCATATCCACCGGGATCCCGCGCCCATTGTCCTCAACCGAAATCTCGTTATCCGAATGGATGGTAACATTGATATTATCGCAGTAGCTGGCCAGCGCCTCGTCAATCGCATTGTCCACCACCTCAAACACCAGATGGTGCAACCCGCGCACCCCGACATCGCCGATATACATCGCCGGACGATGCCGCACCGCTTCCAGACCCTTCAGGACATGGATCTGCGCTGCATTATAACTTTCACCCATTGACAATTATCTTAACAAGCGGGGGCAAAAAATCAAGCCCTGCCTGATCCTCTTCCGAAACAGAAAAACCCGCCCATTTAACCCTCACGCTTGAGCACAAATTGAATGTCGGTCAGGCGCCCCGCCCCGATGTGCCGGGCAATCTTATCTAAAATCTCACCCTTAAGAAACATCATCTGGGTCATCCAGGCAGGTGAATCCACCGCCACCACCAGCCTTTTTCCCTCAACAACCAGCGCCTGCGTATGCCGGGCAATCCCCGCACCCACCACCTTCTCCCAGTCGGTCACCGCCCGATAAACAACCAGTTCGTCCTTAAAACCCATCCGGCGCAAAACCCCGGGCAGCATCCTGTTCATTACGAGAAAATTCTTTCTCTTGCGGCGGCGCATCATTAAACTTATACCCGACCGCACCCTTGCGGTCAAGATAACACCATACTCTTTTCCCCGCATTTTACCCCTGCTCTCATCTCTGCTCGCCCAGCCCTCCTTTCCTATTTGACACCCTGCCACCCGATCCGTTAAACTCATTTACCGTGCAAAACAAGCAACCCCTTACTCCGGAACTTATCGCCCGCCTCAAAGGCATTGACTTAAAGGCACGCCTGGTTGTGGAAGGCTTTCTTGCCGGGCTCCACCGTTCCCCCTATAAAGGCTATTCAGTAGAATTTACCGAACACCGCCAGTATATGCCCGGTGACGAACTCAAAAAAATTGACTGG
>CAKZPX010000281.1 GCA_937139435.1 uncultured bacterium | reverse complement strand
TGATTTCCAATGTCATTAGTGATTGTGCCTTTGGCAGCGATGGGAGTGTATACCTGGGACATAATTCAAGCTGGTTTTCCCGGATCATGCCTGATGGCAGTATTCGGGGATTAGTTTCACCATTACCCTGGATTGTTCAGATAAGGTGCGATTCTAAAGGAAGGATGTGGTTTACGCACTTTTCCTATCAGGGAGGGGTAAGTGTGTATGACCCGGATGCCGATACCTGGGGAACTATCCAGTGGGGGATGTCTACAGCACGAAATGTGATCCAGGCGTTTGGACTGGATCGGTTTGATACCAAATGGGTTTTCAATCTGGCCGGTCAGATAATTGCCATTGATTCTAACAATAATCAGCAGGAGTTTAATCTTCCTGAACTTGTTCCACCGCCTGGGGGTTCTTATGAATTTGCCTTTGACTCACGTAACCGGGTATGGCTGGGACTCAATAATGGTATTGAAGAACTGGACTACGGTGGAACACTTTTTGACCCGAGTGACGATTATCATGTGCTACACACTTCTGGTTTGCCTTCCACCGAGGTGCGTTCAGTTGCCGTCGATCCGCTAGATCGGGTATGGGTGGCAACACCTCAGGGCGGTGCGATGTGGGACGGAAGGATTTTTAAAGTATATAACACTATCAACAGCGGTTTGCTTTCTAATAACCTTTATCGAGTCAGGGTTGATGGTGCCGGCAGGGTGTGGTTTTTATCGGATCGGGGGCTTTCGATACTGGATGTTATTTCAGGACGCTGGACTAACTATACTTCCCAGAACAGTGGCATGCTTCCTAATTTCCAGGGGCTGGCAGGATTTTTTACCGCCCTGGACATAGACGACTCCCGAGGAATGGCAGGGATTGGTAGTCTGCGGGGGTTCTCAATTTTCCGTTTTACCAGAAAATCGGATACGATTACCCAAGGATGGAAGGTTTATCCCAATCCCTGTGTGATTGGAGAGCATAATGGTGTTGTGATTGATGGTTTACCCAGAGATGCCCGGGTTCAGATTTACACCATTAGTGGGAAACCAGTCACAACACTCAATGTGAGTCCAGGGCTGGGGCGGGCGGTATGGTATCCTGGTCGGGTTGCCAGTGGTCTTTATATTATTGTTATCAACAGCGGTGCCGGTGTGCGGACGGAAAGGGTCGCCTTAATCGTTCCTGATAACAGATAAAACGATTTTACAGCGGTAAGAATTTACCGTTTTGTTCCCCTGCGCGATGGAGAACGACGCATACGCGTATCTTCGTCTCTTGATTCCTCCATACAGGAGTCAAAATAGGGGCACTGCGTACAGCAATCCTCGGCAGTTATTTTTCCTTTGTTCCGGCAAATTTCATAGCCGGGACAGGCACGACAACACATAAAAGGTGACCTCCTTAAGATGCTAAAAGCAGGATTAGTTCCCGAACAAGTTCGGCAGTGGTTGATGCTGTGAAGGGGATGGCGTTTCCCCGGGGGCAGTATTCAACTATGTCAGCACCAATAATATTAAGTCCGGTAAGACTGGCAAGAGACTGGGCAAGTTCACGATAGGAACAACCGCCCGGTTGCGGAGTCTGAACATCGGGCATTACACCCGGATCAAGGACATCAATATCAAGTGTGACGTAAACTGGCTTGTCCTTAATCAGGGGGCGTATATGTTTTACTGGGGCAAGGACTTCAAAAGGGAAGAGGTTGGTTGAATTTTTATCCTCCGGTGTGGCGAATGAGCGAATACCCATTTGAAAAAGTCTTTCCCGTGGTATGAGGTCCAGTACCCGACGCATTGCGCTGGCATGGCACATTTTTTCTCCAAGAAATTCTTCCCGTAAGTCGGAGTGGGCATCAAATTGGATAACGCACAATTCCGGAAATAGTTTTACCAGTTCGGAGATAATGACCGGGGTGATGGTGTGTTCTCCGCCGATCGCCAGTTGACGTTTTCCCTTTTGATATGTTTCCCGGGTTGCGTTTGTTATCATTTCTAACGGGACAGCGGACGTTTCATAAGAGAATGACAGGTCACCGGCATCGTATACTTTTACCAGTGAAACATCCCGGTTTTGATAGGGGCTGAAGGTTTCTATATTTGCTGTCCCCAGTCTGCCGACCTCTGGTCCAAAACGGGTTCCGGGAACAAAGGAACTGGTGCGGTCGTAAGGCATCCCTACAACCACAACCCGGGCTTCGGTCGGGTCGGAATTGGCAAAGTAAGAAGCCATAGAGGGTAATTAGCATAAAGGAGAAAAGGCACGCTGTCAAATGAATCTATCTCTATCCAAAGGTAAATGGAGAGATAGCGAGATCGCAACCGGTTCCGGTTTTATCCCATGATTTGAGCTGGATGTTATGGAAGAGATTGTCTCCGGGGTTATCCCCCAACAGTTAATTTTGAGCCACGGGTTTAGGATAATTATTTGTAAACAAACAAGTTAGCCGGAGGAAGTATTTTTAAGTGATTGATGGTTTTAATAATTATCAGTGTAAAAGAATCCGGGCGTCAATTGCTATCGCACCTGCGCCTTCAGCGTAGACAAGAAGGGGGTTAATATCAATCTCTTCAATTTCGGGAAATTCCGTTACCAGTTGTGATAGACGCTGGATACACTCTTTAATTTTCTTTTTATCCCGGGCCGGCTGTCCGCGGAATGGTTCAAGTAGCCGGTAGGCTTTAATACCCGTTATCATAGACTCTACCGACAGGTCGTTTACCGGTGCGATACGGAATGTGACATCTTTAAGAACCTCCACCAGAATACCCCCCAGACCAAACATCAGCAGCGGACCAAAGTGGCGGTCTCTTTTCATGCCCAGGATGGTTTCCAATCCACCTTTGGGCGCCATCTTCTGGACCATTACACCCCAGATTTCAGCATCAGTTTTTTTTGTTTTGACCGTTTCCTGCATTGCGGTGTAGGCTTCGCTGAGTTCTTTTCCGCCGGTAATATTGATCCGGACACCACCCAAATCAGTTTTATGCAGGATGTCCGGCGAGACAATTTTTATCACAACCGGATAGCCAATTTTATCCGCCGCAGCAAGTGCCTCCTCTAAGGTTCGGGTAAGCGCAAAGTCGGCGGTCGGTAATCCGTAGGCTTTTAAAATCTGATAACACTCCGGTTCGGAGAGGAAGATGCGGGGGCGCTTTTTTGCCTGGTTAATTATTTCCCGAACAACATCAGACTGGACATCGGTGAACTGGACTATTTCGCCCGTTCCTTTTCGGCTTAAGCGTCCGAATTCTGCCATTGTCGCCAGTGCCCGGGCAGCGTCCTCTGGGAAGAGGAAGTGAGGGATACGAGCACGCAGCAGGGTGCGACGGATTGCGGTGTTATCACCCATTGTCTGAATGCAGGCGAGAATTGGTTTGTCGGTTTTTTGTACCTCCTCCACGATGACGTTTGCTATATCAATTGCCTCTGCGACCACGGTTGGTGTCCAGATCGGGATAAGACCGTCAATATTTTCATCCTGGAGTAGGATCCGGAAAGCCGCGCGATAGCGGTTAGCGTCACCGTCTCCGATGATATCCACCGGGTTGTTAATCGCTGCTGCTGGCGGTAGAACCTTTTTTAACTCGTTCCGGGTTTTTTCAGTTAATGGCGCCATCTTGAGTCCGTAACGCACACAGGCATCAGTTGCCATGATGCCAATACCACCAGCGTTGGTAATTATGGCAACACGTGCACCTCGCGGGGTAGGTTGGTAAGAGAGTGCTGCTGCTTTGGCGATCAGTTCGTTTACCGTATCAACGCGCAGGATACGCGCTTGAGCAAAGAATGCATTATAGGCCTCGTCAGAGCCGGCTAAAGCACCGGTATGCGAGGACGCGGCACGGGCGCCTTCGGAAGTCCTGCCGGCTTTTATTGCCAGAATCGGTTTTGGTCTTTTGGAGTGTGAAGTGATTTCCCGAGCAATCCGCATGAACTCCTGCGGCTTAACGAGGTCTTCCAGATAAAGAGCGATGACCGCGGTCTCTTCATCATCTTTTAAATAGGCAAGCAGGTCGCATTCATTAATATCTGCTTTGTTGCCGATGGAGATGAACTTGGAGAGTCCGACCTCTTCTGCTTCGGCATATTCCAGAGCGTTGACACCAACGGCACCGGATTGAGAGACCAGGGCGATATTTCCGGGATGGGGCATTACTCTACCAAAGGTGGTATTAAGACGGACATTAGGACTAGTATTGATCATTCCGAAGCAGTTAGGACCAACCAGTCTGATACCCCAGGTACGAGCCCGTTCTTTTACCGCCTGTTCTAACGCCGCACCGGTTGGTCCCAGTTCCTTAAAACCGGCGGATATGACGATCGCGCCTTTAACTTTTTTCTGACCGCATTCAGCGAGTACCGCCGGTACCGTAACCGCCGGAACAATAAGAATGGACAGGTCTATTTCATCTTCAATGTCCAATATAGAGGAATACGCTTTCACACCAAGCACGCTTTTTGCTTTTGGGTTTACCGGGAATACCATACCGGTGTAGCCGTTAAATAGAATGTTAGCAAAAAGGGCACGTCCAACCGAGCCCTCCCGATTGGAGGCGCCAATTACCGCAATTGAATGGGGTTTAAAAATAAAGTCCAGATTATTTACTTGATTCATTTCTCAAACCTCAGGGTTAAGATATACACGCCATCTTCCCATTTGGTTTCCAGGGGGAACGGGGTTTTGGTAACCAGACGGTAGGCACGGGTATTGGAATCAAGGACATAACCGACAAAACCTTTAACTCCTTTAATGCGGGCGATGCGGATAAGATGATTGAACAGGGCGGTGCCAACGCCCTTGTTCTGATATTCGTCCTGAACCTCAATGGCAAATTCTGCCAGACCTGTTGCCGGGTCAACATAGTAACGGCTGGACCCGATGATCTGTTCCTCTCCGTTACGCCGGATTACCGCAACCAGCGCCATTTCTTTCTCGTAGTCAATATTGACGAACTTGGTTAATTTCTCGTGTGGCATTGCCTTGATATAACTGAAGTAACGATAGAAGATTGTGTCACGAGAAAAGGAGTAAAACAGCTCGCGCATTTCGGGTTCGTCAGTCGGTTTTATTGGTCTAATCAGGATTTGGCTGCCGTCAGCAAGTTTGACCTTGGTTTCAAACTCCTCAGGGTATCGGGCAGAAACCAGAGCCTCTTCAGGCTGGTCCTGATAGATGAAATTGCGTCGTTTTGCCTCGCGTAAGAGTTCAGCACGGAATTTAGGATGGGCGATGGAGATAAGGGCAAGCGCTCGTTCCCGGATTGATTTTCCGTGTAGATAGGCAACGCCCCATTCGGTAACTACATAGTGGACATCACCACGCGAGGTGACAACACCGGCACCTTCAGAAAGGACCGGAACTATCCGGGAGAACTGATCGTTGTTGCGGGTGGATTTCAGGACGATTATTGGTTTGCCGTCTTTAGAACGAGCTGCACCCCGAATAAAATCTAACTGACCACCGATACCGGAATAAAACATAGAACCAACAGAGTCGGCACAGACCTGTCCGGTGAGGTCTATTTCTAAAGCGGAGTTAATTGCCACCATCCTATCGTTCCGGGCAATAACAAACGGGTCATTGGTGTAGTCAACCGGATGAAATTCAAACATCGGGTTGTTGTGAAGATACTGATAAAGTCGCTTTGAACCCATAGCAAATGAGGCGATAACCTTTCCCGGGTGGAGTGTTTTTCTTTTGTTGTTAATTACTCCACTCTCAATAAGGTCAATAATGCCGTCAGAGAAAACTTCAGTATGAACTCCCAGGTCTTTCTTATCTTTTAAATAATACAGCAGGGCATTGGGTATTCCACCATAGCCTACCTGAATGGTGGAGCCGTCAGCAATAAGTTCAGCGACATTTTTGGCGATCCGGCGGGCAACTTCGCTTTCTCCGGGCGTAAGAAATTCGTAGATCGGGGCATCATTTTCTACGATACTTTCAATCTGCGATATGTGGATAAAACTGTCTCCCAGGGTACGAGGCATTTGCGGATTAACTTCAGCAATAACATGTTTCGCCGCCTCCGCTGCCGGTTTGGTAATGTCAACAGAAACACCGAGACTGCAGAATCCATACTCATCAGGTGGGGTGATCTGGATAAGGGCGACGTCTATCGGCAGTCTGCCGGAATGAAAGAGGCGGGGTATTTCGGAAAGAAATATCGGGGTGTAATCCGCCCGTCCCTTCTGTACCGCCTCCCGAACATTGGCACTGATGAAGAACGAATTTACCCGATAACGACCGGCAAGCGCTTCTTCGGCATAATGAGCGACCCCCAGAGTTAAAAGATGGGTAACTTCAACATCCTCTACCGGTCGTTCGGCCAGAGCTTTTACAAGTTTTTGGGGTGTTCCGCAGGCAGAACCGATAAATATTCTATCTCCTGGCTGGAGCACCTGTAGTGCTTCTTCAGGAGTTTTTATTTTTTCCGCGTATTTTTCCCGCCAATCTGAAGTCATAAAATTCCTCCTTAATCAATTGATTCAAATTGAAGTTCACCATTAATGAGTTTAATTCTACCCGCCGTAACCTCCGGGTCATGTTCAAGAAAAGAGGCCCAGTTTTCTTTAACCGCCTGCTCTAACAGTTTTTCTTTCTGTTCCATTGACTGCAGGGGAAAGAGGTCATAACCCATAATATACGGGACAGGAAGATGGTTTCGGGTAGGAATCATATCTGACCAGAAAACTGCGTTTTGTTCTTCAGTCTTTATTTTTACAATCTGCATTCCTTGCGTATGACCGCCAGTGTGGATAAGTTCTATGCCCGGGATGATTTCCTGGGAACCATCAATAAGTTCTAATAATCCTGCCTCTTGGATGGGCAGGAAGTTTTCTGGTAAATATGAGGCGCGGGAGCGGCGGTTGGGATTAAGCGCATTTTCCCACTCCAGTCGCTGGATAAAATGCCGGGCACGGGAAAAAGTGAGAACCGGTTTGCCTGCTGCTAAACGGGTTGTTCCGCCACAGTGGTCAAAGTGGAGATGGGTGAGGATGACGATAGTAATGTCTTCTGGTTTGATTCCGTGTCGGGCAAGTGAATTAACAACTGTATCAGGTCTTTCAATCCGATACCGTTCAGCAAATTTCGCATCATATTTGTCACCGATACCTGTATCAATCAGTATTTTTTCTGATGGTGTTACTACCAGAAGTGGACGAAGGGCAAGTTTAATTCGATTTTTCTCATCCGGCGGGTGTCTTTTCTCCCAGAGTGGTCTGGGAATAACACCGAACATTGCTCCGCCATCCAGACCGAAAAAACCATCAAACAAGGGATAAAGGTAAAATTTACCTAATTTCATAGAAATTTAATTTTAAAATAAGACATACTAAAAGTCAAAAAATTCCCATCTAATTTTATTATTTCTGCTAAAATCGGAGTTATTAAAATCGCAACAGAACTCCGCCCCAGGTTAAACCTGCACCAAAGGCAACCATTATTACCAGGTCATTAACTCTGATCCGACCGCTCCGTCGGGCTTCGTCAAGGGCGATGATGGTTGAGGCAGAAGAGGTGTTGGCGTATTTTTGGATATTAACGAAAATTCGGCTCATCGGGAAGTTAAGCATTTTTGCCATCGCTTCAATAATCCGCAGGTTCGCCTGATGGGGGATGATCAGGGCGATATCCTCGGTGGCAATACGCGCTCGTTCCATCAATCGTTTCACCACATCGGACATAGAGCGAACTGCTACTTTAAAAATTGCACTGCCGTTCATTTTAAGATAGTGAAGGCGTTTTTGAACTGATTCAATAGAGGCAGGAATGGCCGAGCCTCCTGCAGGCATGTAAAGGTCTTTGCCGTGGCTGCCATCCGCTGCAAGATAGGTGGCGATTATTCCCCGATCCGGGTCCGGTGTTGCCCTGAGTACCGCAGCACCGGCGCCGTCAGCGAGCAGTACTGCAGTGCTTCTGTCGGTCCAATCAGTAATTTTGGAAAGGACTTCCACACCAACAACAAGGATTGTTTTGTATGTACCGGTTGAGATAAATTGGTGCGCAGTAACCAGTGCATAGATAAACCCCGAGCAACCGGCGCTCAAGTCCATTGCTGCGGCTTTGGTCGCTCCGAGTCTATGTTGCAGAATACAGGCGGTGGAGGGGAACGGCATGTCTCCGGTTACTGTGGCAACGATGATTAAATCAATTTCCTCGGGTTTTACATTGGCGTCAGCAAGTGCATTCTGGGCAGCGCAAAACGCAAAATCGGATGCTGCTTCTTCCGGTTTAGCGATGCGGCGCTCTTTCATGCCGGTACGTTCGGTTATCCATTGGTCCGATGTATCCAAAATCTTTTCTAAGTCTTCATTGGTTAGGATATGTTCCGGAACAGCAGAACCGGTGCCAGTAATCACTGTGGAATAAACCGGTGGTGTTTTAAATTCATCAGAGTGTTTTTTGGTTTCCTCTGATGACAAATGGTTAAGACTATTATAAAAGTTCACAATGTTAACTTTACTCAATATTTGTCCATAGTCAATAAAAGTTTGCTGGTTTATCTTGACGAAATAGTTTTTGTCAATAATATTCATTTGTAACGGAAGCAAAAAGAAAGGAAGGTAAAATGGGCAAAAAGGTTAAATTGGCAATTAACGGTTTTGGACGCATCGGACGCCTGGTTGGACGTCTGGTTGTCCGTCATCCTCAGATTGAGCTGGTTGGAATCAATGATGTAACTGATGCTGTAACTCTGGCACACCTGCTTAAGTTTGATTCAGTACACGGTAGATTCAAGGAGGATGTCGGTTATGATGGGGATGAACTTGTTGTTGCCGGCGCCCGGATAAAGGTTACCGCAATAAAAGATCCTGCCGAACTACCATGGAAGCAATTGGGAGTTGATGTCGTTCTTGAGTCAACCGGACTTTTCCGCAGTTATAACAAGGCGGCAGGACATATTAATGCCGGTGCCCGCAAGGTGATAATTTCTGCCCCACCAAAGGGAGAGGGAATAAAATCATTTGTTATTGGAGTAAATCACCATACCTATGACCCAGCAAATGACCATATTATTTCCAATGCCTCCTGCACTACGAACTGCGTTGTACCGGTAGCGAAGGTACTGCATGAGAATTTCCGCATAGGGCAGGGTTATATGACGACGGTTCATGCTTATACCAATGACCAGCGAATTTTAGATTTACCTCATTCAGATCTGCGGCGCGCACGTGCGGCAGCGATGTCAATGATACCCACCTCTACCGGAGCGGCAAAGCTCATTGGCGTTATCTTTCCAGA
>CAKZPX010000280.1 GCA_937139435.1 uncultured bacterium | reverse complement strand
AAAGTCCGGGGCGATCACTGGCAGGCGGGCAGACATAAGCTCAAACATTTTTACCGGCAGGGCGTATTCATAACCCAGGACCGGTAGCGAAGGGATGACACCAGCGCTGGCTGATGTATACCAGTTAAATGTTTCTTCATGAGGGATTGTTTTGAGATAGACAACCCGGTTCCATGATGGGTGAGAGCGAATCTGGTTCTCATAATCAGTGGTGACAAATCTTCCGGCAAGGATGAGCGCACATTGCGGTAGCCGATCCAACGCCTGAAAAAGAAGCGAGATGCCCCGTTCCGGTGTCAGGACGTTGGCGAGATGGATAAGGCGAAAGGTGGTGCGAGGAAGAGAGGATGGGGCGGAATTGACCGGGACGAGATTAAGGCGGGGGTAATTTTTGACCGTGATGATTTTGGGGTATTTTCTGGCAACCTGTGCTGGTGTGCGGAGCCGGTGGGCGATGTGCTCGGTGGCGGTAATCGTGGCGTCAAAGCGATAACAGGCAAATTTTTCCCAGCGGGCAAAGATAGGGCTGAGAAGGTTGCGCAGCAGCTGGGGCAGGTAGTGTTTATCACGCAACTGACTGGGATAGTCTTCGTGAACGTCGTAGACCACCCTGCGATTCAGGCATTTTAATACCAGCCCGAGCGGAAGCAGGTCCGGGTCATGCAGGTGATAGATTTTCGCCCGGGTTTTGAGCAGAGTTTTTAATATGATAAGAGGATTTATCAGGAAACGCTGGAGCCGGTAGCGGTACTTAACTACGGGCAGGAAATGGATGCCTCTAAACCTCTCCGGTTGCTGCCCCCGGTTAGAAGCGGGATTAAAGTTGCCGTTACTTCCGACGATAAATACCCGATAACCAGCGTTAGCCAGTGAGAGCGCCTCTTTGTGAAATATTCTTGTGTCATTAACCGGATGGGCAGAACTGGCCAGACACACCCTTTTGCCCGAACAGTTCATTAAGCGCCCCCTCTATCAGGTGATGGTGTGTCAGACCAGGAGTGCCCCGGGCATGCGGAATACCCCCTGCCTGGATGAGGATTAATGGTGCTGGTTTCATGATTTTTACCCGCAGGTGCGATGGATGGCGATTTCCTTGTTAGACAGAGACCCAGTGCGGTAAAGAGCAGACGGTTGTCGTTCAGGTCACCAGAGAAAAGGGCATTGACCAGAAGGTAGATGGTAACCGCAATGATAAGTAATGTTGTCCATTGACCGGATTGACGGAAAGATGTGAGTGCATGATAGAGAGGTAGGAACACCAAGAGGGCGAACAGAATTAAGCCGATGAACCCCATTTCCGCCGCGACCTCAAGAAAGAGGTTGTGAGGGTAGTCGCCCCTCTCGGACTCAAAGGGGTTAAAGAGCAAATCAAACCCGCCTACGCCCACGCCGGTCAGGGGATGTTCGGAGAACATTTCCAGAGCCGACCGCGCCCGGATGACACGGGTATGCGCAGTCTGGTCCAGTGGTGCGGAAATGGTATTGGTGATGCGCTGGTTCATTGTTACCACGGTCTGGGGAGCGATTATGGTGATCACAATTGTTGCAGTTACTAAAAACATGGTTACGGTCAGGACAGGTTTGCGGGCACGTTGAATAGTGGTGCCGATAATTACCACCGCAGCGATAGTAACCAATAACGCCACCAGCGCGCCCCGGGAACCAGAAGCGAGTAGCCCATAACCAAGCACAATCGCCGAGCCGGCATAGAGCAAAATAGGTAGCAGTGCAAAGGAGCGTTGCCGGTGCTGGGATCCGCTCGTGCGAAGAGAAGTGATGCTGAGAGTTCCGGTTTCGTAACGCAGCAGCGCCATTCCGAGAACAGTGATAAACCCCAGACCGATGGTTCTTCCAGTGGCGATGTGGCTGGCGCCGAAGGCGGTTAAACCTTCGCGTGTTATCTCGCCGGTTAAGGTCATAATTATACCCAGGGCGATGGAGACTCCGAGGAAGCGGAGGAGCTGTTGTCGGTTCTGGACAACAAACAACGGGGCAAATGTTGCCAGTCCAGTAAGCGTGGCAAAGCGAGTAGTTTTTTCCATTGCGTAACGGTTTTCAATGGTATTGTTAAGAGTAGAGAGGATCATCAGGATTAGAATTAAGGCAAACAAGGAGGAAAAGACCAGGCTTTTCCCGGTTGCGGGTTTCTTGCCGGTAAAACGGTGGAAGAAAATCCCGGCAAGAATAACCAGTGCCAGAATTATAGTGATGTCCGGGAGCCAGGGAGAGAGATGGGCGAATTCTGCTTTGAATGTTCCGGAAAATAAGAACAGGGCGAGGCATACCTCTGGGTAACGGATGAGGAGTCCTAATACGAGCGGGACAAGGAGAATCAGGGTTAGTGAATTCATTTACTTACCCTCCGAAGGATTGCGGAGAAAGATGATAAGGAGAACCAGCATATTCACCGTGATGCCCAGTGTTGAGCCCAGTGCCAGTGCCGGAACTCCCCAGCGCTGGACAAAGGCAGATGCAAAACCAGCGGTTGTTACCGCGCCAAGGATGGTGGCGATGACCGGGGTTAAGGTGTCTTTTCTACCCCGAAAACCGGCGGTGAGCAGGGTGGTGGCGGTGAACGGAAACAGACCCAGCCCGAGAAGTGTGAGGGTTAGGGCGGTGGCGCTGGTTGCTGTTGAAGTAAAGTTGCCATGCTGGTAAAGGAGTTTGACGAGCGGTCGGGCGATGGGGATTAATAACAGGCTCGCGGGGATAAAGGTCAGGGCAAAATAACCCAGCAGTCGGTTTGTCAGGAAGCGAAGGGTACGGATATTGTTAGTGGTGGCAAGTTCGCTCGCCCGGGCGAAGAAGATCGTGCCAATTGCTGCGGTAATCAGAGAACAGGGGAATGCGAAGAGACGGTCAGCATAAGCGAGGATGGCGATGTTACCTGGTGGTAAGGACGAGGCAAAGGCACGGGTGAGGGCAAGGTTAAGCGGACGAACCAGAAATAACGCCAGAAGTGGAAGAGAGAGTTTAAAGAACTCCTTTATTGCCGGGTCAGTAACGGAATTGATAAGCGACAGCATACCACGCCGGATGGCGCCGGCACCCCTCGCCAGCAGAGGAATCAAAGGCAGAAGGGCAACAAGGGTCCCGATGATGTGTCCGGATGTCCAGGCGCCGGCAAGGGCGGTAATTCCAGAATAGCGAACCGTTAGTAAGAAAAGGATGATCGCGGTCGTGTTGATTGCCGGGTCAATAAGCCGGGGCAGGGCGAAGCGCCGCCGGGCGTTGTAGTAGGCGCCGGTAGCGCTGATTAATACAATTGCGGCGGGCACAAGTGCCATAATCCGGGTAATCTGGGTCGCGATGCGGGCGGTGTCCGACGGTAGTTTGGGTGCAAAGATGCGAACAAGAACAGGTGCGGTAGCCAAGATTATTATGGCGAGTATTGCGGCGCAGGTTCCAGCCAGGGTAAAGAGAGAAACAAACACCTGACGGGCACGGGTTTCTTTTTTGTTAACCAGTTGCTCAACAATTAAGGGCAGGGCAATAACCTCAAATGGATGGGCAAGGAGGCTTGCGCTGACCGTAGATATGGTTTCGCCGACGCGATAGGCATCAGCAATGCTTTGTGCACCAAAGTGATGGGCGATTAACAGTTCCCGGATGAAGCCGAGCAGTTTTGAGGAGGCGGTTAAAAAAGTAACGAGAAGCGCACTTTTCACTGCCGGACGATGGGTGTTGATTTTTAATAAGGAAAGGGCAAGAGCGGTTATTTCGTTGCCCAACGCCGGCAGGACTTTTTCTCGCTGTCCGGATGTTACTGGTGTGTTCCCCGACCGATGGTAGCATTCTTTAGAAAGTCTTTCAGCGCAACCGGGCTGGGCAGATGCCATAGCGGGTTACACGTTTACCGTTGTCCTTGCTGATGCGAACTCTTTGATTCTCTCGGTTACACAGGCTATTTCATCTGGAGTCAGGAGCGGTTCAATGGGCAGGGAGAGCACTTCGGCTGCCGCCTTTTCGGCGTGGATAAGCGCGGTGGCGATGCGGGATTTACCGGCAAAGAGTTTCATCTGGTGCAGGGGGATGGGGTAGTAGACCATTGAGGCGATGCCACATTTTTTCAGCCACGCTTTGAGCCGGTCGCGCTCGGGATGACGGATGGTGAACTGGTGGAACACCGGCGTGCTGTTGGGTGGAGTGAAGGGCAGGGTTATGTCTTTAATATGATTGAGGCGCATCTGGTACTGGGCGGCAATTTTTCTTCTGCGTTCGTTGAACTCGTCCAGAGCGGTGAACTTGGCTAAAAGCACCGCTGCCTGAATGGTATCCAGTCGGCTGTTATAACCCCGGTAGTCAATGTTGTACTTGTCCCGACCGCCGTGACGGCGCAGGATATCAACGAAACCGGCGATTATCGGGTCGTCGGTTGTTACCATCCCACCATCGCCAAAACCAGCGAGGTTTTTACTTGGGAAGAAACTGAAGGCAGCAGCATCACCCCAGGCACCGCACTTTTTCCCTGCATATTCCGCACCGAATGCCTGGGCGACATCTTCAACAATGAAGAGGTTATGTTCTTCGGCAATGGCTTTGAGCCGGTCCATAGGGCAGGGGAGTCCATAGAGATGAACCGGTATAATGCCGACGGTTCGGGGAGAGATGGCAGCGACGACCTTTGCCGGGTCAATATTGAATGTTGCCGGATTGATGTCAACAAATACCGGCGTGGCGCCAGTGCGGAGGATTGCCTCGGCGGTTGCAGCAAAAGTGAACGGGGTGGTAATGATCTCATCCTCCGGGTTAAACAGGTCTTTACCGGTGCGCTGGAATGCCACCGCCCGCAAAGAAAGTACTAGGGCATCGGTGCCGGAAGCGACTCCGAGAGCAAATCGGGTGCCAATATAACTGGCAACCTTATTTTCCAGTTCTTTGACTTCCGGTCCCATTATCCAGTTCTGGTGTTCCAGTACAACCTGGAGGTGGTGGTCAATCTTTGATTTCAGATAGAGATACTCTCTTTTTAGGTCAAGCATCGGGATTTCCATTTATGCCTCCTTTACCGGTTTTAAACCTTCACCTTCATCCCCTGGCTGGTATTTATTTCCGCAGCCGGGGCAGCGGGCACGGTGGTCCTCAACCACCAGGGTTGTCCCGCACTTACACACCCAGCCGATGATGCGGGCAGGAATACCAACAACCAGGGCGTAGGCAGGGACGTCTCTGGTAACTACCGCTCCGGCACCAACAAGCGCATAGCGCCCGATGGTGTTGCCACAGACGATGGTGGCGTTGGCACCAATGGATGCGCCCTTCTGAACCAGCGTTGGTTTGAATTCGGATTTGCGTTCAATAAAGGCACGGGGGTTAATGACGTTGGTGAAGACACAGGACGGTCCGCAGAACACATTTTCTTCCAGTGTTACACCTTTGTACAGGGAGACATTGTTCTGCACCTTGCAGTTATCGCCTACCGTTACTCCGTCGGCAATGAATACATTCTGTCCGAACACACAGTTGCGACCGATGCGGGCGCCGCGGGAGATGTGGGTAAAATGCCAGATTTTTGTTCCGGCACCAATTGTTACCCCCTCATCAACCACCGCAGTGGGATGGACGAATGTGTCCGGAGCGACTCCAGACTGGATTTGTTGCGCGATTGTGGTCTGGGTTTGTGATTCCCGCACCACTGCGGGCGCTATTGCTTCCGGTTCTGTGCCACGGGTTACCGCCCCGGGATGGGTTACTGATGAAGGCTGCGTCTGGAGAGCCAGAGCAGCGACCGGTGTGTAAACTGCTGATGGGGTTGAGGGCACCATCGTGGCGGTCCGGGCAGCGGTTGTCCGCTTGGAATTACCGTTACGAACGTGTTTGAGATTTATTGCTTTGCCGCCCCGGTGGAGTGACTCCTCAGCAGCGGCAATGACCTCAAGCACGCGCAACCCTTCATAACCATCGGTGCGGGGTGGGATGCGGGTGGCGATACTTTCCAGAAAGTGCTCGCATTCCTGGCGCAGTGGTTCATCCGGAGGAATTTCAATTAAACGGCGTTCACCCTTCAGGGCGATGGGGACTTTACCGCCCTGCCAGCGAATATCATGCGGATAGCAGGCAAGTTTTGCTCCGGCGCCGTCCTCAAAAACCGCCATCTCCTTGGAACCAACAACCACCAGGCGCTGTTCTTTGAAGGGGTGGAGCCAGGAGACAAATGTGTAAGCATGGATACCAGAAGGAAACTCCAGCGTGGTCCAGGTGACATCAGGTATGTTTTTCTGCAGGAACGCCTCGCCATGGGCGGAGACAAGAATCGGGCGCTCCTGGACCAGGGCAAGGATAACACTGATATCGTGCGGGGCAAAACTCCAGAGGATGTTTTCCTCGGTGCGCAGGCGACCAAGGTTTAAGCGATTGGAGTAGATGTATTCAATCCGTCCCAGCCCGCCCTGTTCAATAATCTCGCTCAGCTTGATTATTGCGGGATGGTAACGCAGGATGTGACCGACCATAAGGATGCGTTCTCTTTCCTCTGCCAGTTTAACCAGTTCCTCTGCCTGGGTGATTTCCAGTGCAAGCGGTTTTTCCACAAACACATCTTTATCAGCCAGCAGGGCGGCGCGGGCGATTTCATAGTGAGTTGCCGCCGAAGTGGCGATGGCGACTGCGGTTATTTCCGGGTCATTAAGCACGGTCCGGAGGTCGTTTGTCTGGCGCACTGCCGATGACACCTTTATTCCGGCAAAGGCAGTTGCGCTGGCATCACAGATGGCGTTGAGGGAGTTGAGTTCGTCAAACACCCGGGCGAGGTTTTTGCCCCAGGTGCCGACCCCGATTACCGCAATAGAGCGGTTGTGCCTGTTCCGGGAACCGTGAGCACGGTCCATTTATCCCTCCTTCTTTTTTAAACTATACCAAGCCTGGCCTAAGGCTCAATCCGAGCCGACAAGGGTTGCATTTTAATCTGTTTCCGGGTTAAATTTTTTGGGGTTATGGTTGCGTTGGCTCCCCCGGTAGCCTTTTGTTTCATTTTTCCTTCCTCCTTGTTTTTACTCCTTCCCCTTATTTCCCGGTCCTAATATTATAACAAAAATTTTATCGTGGTCAATAATAATTTTTCAGCCGCAGCAGACGTCGTTACCCGTGCTGCTCTAATGTCGGGGGAACAGACGCGGCTTTAGGTTGGGATTCTACATATTTTTCAGCTGTCCGGCACCGATGTAATTTCGGGCACAGGCGATAAACTGTTCCACCATGAACAGGTGATAACCTTCTAACTCCCGCGCTGCCCTTTAAGGGTTAAGTTAAGTTTCTGTCCCCTGATTTTCTTATCTAACGATGAACTTTTTAGTTGTTTCGTCCAGTCTTAAGAAATAGGTTCCGGGTTTCATCC
>CAKZPX010000279.1 GCA_937139435.1 uncultured bacterium | reverse complement strand
TGGCACACGGGCATGCGCTTTTGATCGGTGTGCCCGGACTGGCAAAGACGCTGCTGGTTAATACACTTGCCTCGGTCCTGGACCTTTCGTTTAACCGCATTCAGTTTACTCCGGATTTAATGCCTTCCGACATCACCGGCACCGAGATTATTGAGGATGACCCGGAGACGCACCGCCGGCGGTTTCGGTTTGTGCCCGGTCCGATATTTGCCAATGTTGTTCTGGCAGATGAGATTAACCGGACACCGCCCAAGACCCAGGCGGCACTGTTGCAGGCGATGCAGGAGTATCGGGTTACGGTCGCCGGTCAGACCTATGAGCTTCCGGCACCTTTTTTTGTCCTGGCAACTCAGAATCCAATTGAACTGGAGGGGACCTATCCATTACCCGAGGCGCAGCTGGACCGGTTTATGTTCTCGGTGATTGTTAACTATCCGGATGCGGAGGAGGAAAGGGAGATTGTCAAGAGCACGACATCGGCTTATAATCCGACGCTCAATCGGGTGCTTTCCACAAAAGAGATAACCGTCCTGCAGGGGCTGGTGCGCCGGGTACCGGTGGCGGATGAGGTGATAGAGTATGCGGTGCGTTTGAGTGCGCTCAGCCGTCCCCAGCACCCGGAGGCGCCTAGGTTTGTGCGGGACTGGGTGAGCTGGGGGTCAGGTCCCCGGGCATCCCAGTATCTGGTTCTGGCAGCAAAGACCCGGGCGATGCTGGATGGGCGCTATACACCAACGGTTGATGATGTGCGGGCGGTGGCGTTACCGGTTCTGCGCCACCGGATTGTAACCAACTTCAGTGCCGAGGCCGAGAACGTCCGGTCTGAGGATATTGTCCAGCGGTTATTGAGTGAATGTCCCCGGAGACGGTGATGAGGAAATTAGGGCTGATCGCCCTGGCAACCCTGAAACCCGGGGACAACCGGTTTGAACTGGAAGGTCAGCCCCGAGATTTTGGTTGTGAGGTGCAGGAGGTCAAAGAGAACCCATCTTTTGAAAAACTGCTGGGAACGGTTGTGGTGGCGGTGATTATTACCCGGAGCGGGCAGCGGTTTCTGGTGCGGGGCAGGGTGCGGTTTCGGGCAAGGTTGTATTGTGCTATTTGCGGGATGGAGTATGAACGGGATTTTGATGAGGAGATGTTTGCCGAGTTTACCAGTCTGGAACGGAATCGGGGTGGTTATGCCCGGGAACTGGAGCCCGATGAGATGGACCGGGTGCCAATTGATGCCGATTTTATTGACCTCAGCGCCCTGGTCAGGGATACGATTCATCTGGCGATTCCTATCGCTCCCTGCTGTCGCCCTGATTGTCAGGGGATATGTCCGGGATGCGGTGTCAATTTGAATCAGGGTGTGTGCCGGTGCCCGAAGGGATGAAGAGACATTTTCTTGACAGAGAAATTAGTTCCGAGATAATTTGGTCTAATCATAAAATAGAATTGCTGGAGGCAGTGTGAACGAAAAAGTTCTGTTTAATCGTTATGGCAAAGCGGTGTACCGAATCTGCGGCACGGTTGTTTATGACTTTTTAGGCAAACCCCGGGGGTTCCTTATTGGTAAAACGGTTTATGATAATCAGGGAAGGCATCGGGGTTTCTTTATTGAAAATGTGCTCTGGGATCGCGGTGGCAGAATAATCGGTTTTATCGCCGGAGCAAAGGTGGAGGGGGTAACATTTCCACCGGTAGAGGTTCCACCAGTGCCTTATAAGGACCTGCCGGCGCCAGAGCCTCCTGCTAATTTAATTGACCTTGACTGCTCGGTTCGGGTACCGCTCTGGTCAATTATGCGACTGGAAAACCTTTTGGTCTGAGTTAGTTTTTAAGATATATAAGGAGGCACAATGCGCAGGATGATTTTGTTTCTCGG
>CAKZPX010000278.1 GCA_937139435.1 uncultured bacterium | reverse complement strand
TGGTACACCCAAATGGGAGGATATTCGGATTATCCGGTTGTGGTTGGACGGTTTTGATGCTGCTGATACCTTAGAGATATATTCAGTACAGTTTTTAGGGAGCAAATGGCGTAACCCTCGCATCCTTGATTCTCAAGGAAATCTTATCCCTCCAGGTGATACCAGTGAAAAGGTCTGGACCGGACAGGTCTCCCGTAAAAACGATACCAGTTATAATTCTCCTTTTGAACTAAAACGAGACATAACCGGAAAACTGGAAACAGAAGCGGCATTACTTCTGGGATATCAAAATCTCGGGTCTTACCACCAAGCCTTTATTACCAATATTAGCAATGTTGCCGAAGATTATCGTGACTACGAAGAACTGCGTTTTTATGTTCACGACGATGGCAACGGACTTGAATGTGTCCTGCGCTTTGGTTCTGATTCCGCTAATTTCTACCAATTTAATGCCCCAATTATCTCGGGTAAAAAGGTTGCGTGGGGCGATGGAAACTGGTTTGAGTTTTCCATTCCACTCAATTCGTTTCCGATGCTAAAGACCCGTCGTGACTCTACCGGTGTAGCTATAGAGTCTTTATATATTCAAAGCTATAATGGCTATTCCTACGGTGTAAAAGGATTGCCATCTCTTGCTGGTATCCGTTGGATAGCACTCGGTGTTCTTAATCCCAATTTAGACAGGGCAACTGGCGTGGTGTGGTTTAATGACCTTCGCCTGCTGTACCCCAGAAAGGAACCTGGCTACGGATTTACCGTTCAAACAGGTGTCCAACTGGCAGATTTCATTTCCGCAGGATTACGCTATTCTTATTCTGACCCCAACTTCCGCCGTTTTTCTGAAGGAAGAGGGGTTAAAGCGGGAGGTTTTGGACAAAATCTGGCTGCTGATGTTAGAGTAAACCTGGATCGTTTATTGCCCAGAGAGTGGAAGATTACCGCACCAATATCATATTCGTTTGCCCGACAGTATAATCTGCCTAAATTCTCACCATTTTATTCTGACCTGCGGTTGCTCGCTGAAGATGCCAGACAGATACCGGGAAGGGGAAGCAGTCAAGAAATCTCGTTGACTAACCTATCCAAACAAAAGTCAACTAATAAATTATTAAACTATACAATTGAGGCAACTAATTTTTCCTGGTTTCGGAGGTGGGCGAGCAGTCGTAACTATCCATTTTATGACTCCAGCAGTACCACCAATTGGCGATTGGGATACGGGATAAGTCCGGATTTCAAAATTACCCGGGGTGAAAATAAAGAAATTTATCCACTTCCACGGGACATTCGTTTTAGTGTTACCCGGGGATACAGTACTAATGTTAGAGGAGATACCATTAGAATTGATACACTTAGAGGAAGCGGGTTATCAAGCGATTTTAATGTTGGGTTTTCTCCGATAGAAAATTTAACACTGGAGTATGGTTGGGATTCCGAAAGAGACTTTCTTGTCGCTAATCCTGATACTGTTGTTACTATTCCTGTTGGGAGCGAGGCGAACAGAATCGAAAATTTTGGGGTTGCATACGAATTGGAGGTGGGCGAAATTTTGAATCCTAATATTGAATTCAATGGAGAATACAGTCACGAACGCCCCAAGTCCGGTTATAATTACGTAGATTACCGGAATATAAATAACTCGGGGGAATTATCGCTTAGCGCTACAGTAGAATTGGCGGAATTACTTGAGAAGTTTAATCAATTGTTTCCCGATACTTCCCGTCAAAATTTACGGAGAGTCGGTAGTCGCCAGAGGGCAGAAAGAAGATTATTAAATGAGGAGGAGAAAGAAGGGGAAACAACTGAGGTAGCAACAAGAGGAAGGGATTCTGGGGAGTCTGTTAAGCTGGATTTTCAGCCGCGTTTGGTCGCTATCAAAAAATTGAAAACAGCAATTGATGAGGTGGCAAAAAATATTGAACCATTTGAGGTCAGTTATACCATTTCACGTTCCAGTGATTACTTGGGGTTTAAAGGAACTCCACCATGGTATTATCGCCTGGGACTTTCCGATACATTTTCATTAGATACTACTGCCAGTATGCGTAGAACAAGAGAGTTTGATAATAACCTGAGAATATCAACTGGCGGAGGATATAAAAATTTATCTGCCCAGATTTCTTACGATTTTGGGTGGGGGCGCAATAGAAATATTGTGGGGACTACCGTCGATCAAAATCTAATCTGGCCTAACCTGGAATTAAATTTCAATAAAATCCACGGATTATTTCCTAATCTGGCGACCGACTCCCGTCTTACCTCTAATTATCGACGAACCCAAATGATACGAGGAGAATTAGTGCCCACTTCTTTTCAAAAAGAAACCCTGGCATTCTTGGGAAGAAATGTCACGCTCACCGATGAGTTTAATCCTTTACTTTCCTGGCAAACAACATGGAAAAAACGAATCGCTACTACTGCCAGCGTGAATTACAACCATACAAGTAATATCTCTTATCTAAGCGAAACTGGAATATATCGAAGTAAAAGTGATTCTAAAACTCGGACGGCAAATTTATCTGTTTCCTACTCCTTTTCGGCACCTCAGGGGTTAAAGGTGCCATTTTTACAGAAGATTCGTTTCTCGTCGGATCTTAGTGTTTCGTGGCAGATGCGCTATTCTCAAACGATTCGTGTCCAAACTGTTTGGACAGAAGCAGGAGAAGCGACAACCGTGCCCCAGCAAAGAGATAATGTCACCGGAACTAACCTTGGAGCATCGTATCGTTTTTCTCGAACTATTGAGGCAGGGTTGAATACCGGTTACAGTTATAACCGAGGTATTACCGGTATTACCACTCAGCGTACAGATTTAAATATCTGGTTGTTACTTAGGTTCTAATGAACACCAAAGAAAGGGCAGTGCTTATTTTTTTAGCAAGCACTTTAATTCTCGGGATAGGAATAAATCTACTCAATCGATTAAAAATACAAAAGCTACGCCAGTCTGTTGTCTATTTAAAAGCAGGAAATGAGATTGTCTCTCCAGAAAGCAGATTAGATATTAATCAGGCTACTGCGGAACAATTAGAAGCCCTTCCCGGGATAGGACCTGTTCTTGCTCAAAGGATCGTTTCTTACCGGGAGAGACAGGGTGGTTTCAAAAGCACAAAAGAACTACTTAATGTGAGTGGTATCGGACCAAAACGTTTTGAAACAATTAGAGATCTAATAACATGTAATTCCAAGTCAAAATAATTTCTGTAAACTTGGTTTTATATTTTTCTACCCGGGTTACAATATAAGATTAGATGCTAAATAATAAGAAGTAATAGCGGGGTTGGTGTTGTAATGGAGCAGCTGGAGCATTCCATTAAGGAATTGAATCTTTTGTTTAATATCGGATATAGTGAACTCAACAATATGAGGGCAAATGAATTGGGGAATGTGGGGGAGCCCAATTTTGGCCCTCAGGTTGTTCCGATATACAAAGATAGCGGTGTTGATTGCCGGGAGGAGCAAGTCACGGTCAAGTTGCGCAACAAACTCTGAAATAGTATTTCCACTGTCTTTTCCCATTAATAAATTTAATACTGGGGAGAAAAGAAAGTTACCCGGGTTTTTTATAATTGTCATAGCTTTTCCCAAAGAACCATCAGCAAGGGCGGCGGCAAAATCGATGTCGTGTGCCTCGGCATCGGTCTTATTTTTAAGATAACTGGTTATTTCTTCCTGGGAAATGTGAGCAAATGGGATAACACGACAGCGAGACCTTATGGTGGGGAGCAGAAGTTCCTGATTGGAAGTGGTAAGAATAAAGATGGTACGGGGAGGTGGGGTTTCGAGCGTCTTCAGAAAAGCGTTTTGAGCATCAACAGACATTTGATCGGCGTGAAGTATGATAAAAATGCGCACCCGTGCCTTTAATGGTGGTTTAGCCGTCTCCATTATAATCCACCTTATAGCGTGAATGCTAATCTCGTGATTGGGAGAGACAACAGGGTGGGGATTGTCTAACCCGAACTCATTAGCGAATTTCATCATTTCTCCGACCACTCTCTCCGGTGTCTTTTCTTGCTGGGGAAGACGGATCGGGAAAATGATTCTAATGTCAGGATGACCGAGTTTAGCAATTGCACGGCAGTTGAAACAAACGCCGCAAGCATCACCGGAATTTGTTTCACAATTTATATCTTGTGCCCAGAGGAGAGCGGTAGTTCTTTTGCCTACACCGGGCGAACCAACAAAGAGTAGCGATAATTGTTTCTTGGTGTTAATGATTCGTCTTAATAATCTAGTAACCCGTTCCTGTCCTATTATGTTTTTAATTCCCATTTTTACGGATTTGGAGAAAGATAATCAAGGGGATTAAGTGGCTTTCCTTCTTTCCTTATTTCAAAATGAAGGTATTCATCGACAGTCCCGATGAGTTTATTTGTAGGGACTTCTGCTCCTACTACTGTGTAGATTTCGGAAAGATTTGCATAAAGGCTATAGTACCCCCCACCGTGGTCGATAATTACAAGATTGCCGTAGCCGATAAAGCGATCAGCATAAACAACTTTTCCTGAACCGATGCTAAATACCTGAGGCGAATCTGATGGTTTGATATCAATTCCCAGGTTGTTTGTTCTCGTCCTATAGTTAGGGTGCGTTCGTGCGCCAAAATGAGCAATCACTGTTCCTTTTAGTGGCCAGGGAAGTTTGCCCTTTTTACGTTCTAACGAGGCTGAGATGGTGTCAGCAGAAATAGTTTTAGCGGCGAGCAGGCTGTCAACAAGTTGCCGCAGTTGTACGCTGAATTTTTGCAGTTCTTGCTGGATGCGTAAATTTGCTTCTTTCTCCTTGCGGATTTTTGTAAGTAATTGCGTCTCTTCTCTCACATCGTGCTCCAGTGCGGTTTGCTTTTCCCGGGATTCATTTTCTAAATTAT
>CAKZPX010000277.1 GCA_937139435.1 uncultured bacterium | reverse complement strand
TAATCTGGTGCGTTTTTATTGAAAAGGAGTTACTATTACTTTCCTTTCTGGCTTTTATGCTGCCATTATCGGTATTGAACCTGTTACCATCGATTTACCGCCATTACATTCTTTTACCGATAACACTCGGCCTGCTTTTATTTTTAAGATGGGATTGGCTTGGACAGGACCGGATATCGGCAAAGAGATATTTCAGCAGGCTGGATAAATTTTTCCCGCTTGCTCTGGCAGGCTGGATGGTGATTTCCCTGATTATGGCATTTGCTCGGGGCTGGGGGTCGGGTTATCTCCTCAAATATAATTTTTATACATTTCAGATATTCATTATTGGCTATTTCTGCGCCACGGTACCAAAAGACTCCCGGGAAGTGGCGACCGTTCTGTGGGCAACTATCCTGGGCTCAATTACCGCATTTTTTCTAACGTTAATAATATTTCAGGTTGAGGGGGCGACCAACTGGATTTCGTTGAAAAGGGTTGCCATTACTTTTGGGCTGGTTGATTTTAATGCGGTAGGCGGGGTTTTTGCTCCTGGTGCCGTGGCGCTCCTGGGACTGTATATCAGCAGGCAGAAGCGGGTTAGTACCGCTCTCGGGGTTGTTTTGCTTTTAGTTATGCTGGTGCTTTCTCGCTCGCGCGGTGCCTGGCTCGGGTTTGGCATCGCTTTTCTCTATTTGCTCTTCCGGACGCGTTCGCTGGAAATGACGGTTATCGGTGGTTTCGCCGGGCTGGTTATAATGTTAACTGACATTCTCCGCAGCGTTTTTACAAGGAGAATTGCCGAGACCTCGGTAAGCGACCCGGCACTGGCTGGCAGGGCGGTATTGTGGGGTTTTGCCTGGCGAGTAGCCCGGGCGAACTGGTTGTTCGGTGTGGGATGGGAAAATTTCCGGATTATAAAATCGAAATATGGTTTTCCGGTTAAGTTCGTGTCCAACTGGACAGACTACAATGCCCATAACATTTTTCTGGAGATTGTTGCCGACCTTGGCGCGGTCGGATTAATTTTATTTCTGGGATTGCTGGTAAAGACCATTCTTGCCCTTGACCGCATTGTCCGAGAGAAAAGGGAGGGTTTCTGGGGGACCGCACTGGCAATAAATGCCGCGCTGATCTGTTTTCTGGTTCACGGGTTCTGGG
>CAKZPX010000276.1 GCA_937139435.1 uncultured bacterium | reverse complement strand
AACCGGTTAAACCTTGCCAAAAATCCGCTGTAGTCGGAGCCGGAGAACAAGCAAAAACGCCCGCCAGATAATCCGCCGCGACATCTTTGATACTCCAGCACGACGCTCGGTGAAGATAATCGGAATCTCTTTTATCCGCCCGCCTTTGCGCCAGATTAAGAAATCAATCTCAATCTGAAAACCGTACCCATCTTCTTTTAGCTGATTGAGGTCCAGTTTCCGTAACATATCACAGCGATACGCCTTGAATCCGGCGGTCAGGTCGCGCACCGGACAGCCGGTGACCTTGCGGGCATAAAGGCAGGCAAAATAGGAGAGGAGTAGACGTTTCATCGGCCAGTTGACAATTGAGATACCATCACTGTAGCGGGAACCAATTACCAGGTCGTAATCCTTTAACAGGGCGATCATCTCGGGAATCTTTTCTGGCGGATGGGAGAAATCCGCATCCATCTCAAAGCAGTAATCGTAACCGTTTTCCAGAGCGTAACGAAAGCCTAAAATATAGGCGGTACCCAGTCCAAGTTTTTTCTCCCGACGGATAAGTTTTATCCGGTGATTACCCGCTACCATCTTTTCCACAATAGTACCGGTGTTATCCGGAGAATTATCGTCAATCACCAGGACATCAACTTCTGGCGACTGGGAAAGAACGACCGGAATAATCCGTTCAATGTTCTCCGCCTCGTTGTAGGTCGGCATAATTACAAGTCCACGCGCCACAAAGGTATCATATTAAGGAGACAATAATTGTCAAATCCGACAAACCCGGCAACATTACCGCAGAATCTTCTTCAAAGAAGACCTTAAAGGGTCATTTGCATAACTTATTGTCTAAACTAAACTTAACTCCACAACTCCTTAGTTTTACTTGACATTGATAAATTATTGGTTATTTTATTAAGTTATGATGAAAAACGCACCAGCGTTAACATCGGGCAAGAAACCCAGCTCCTGTTCACCTAACCTCGGCACTGTATATTCTTTCCTTTATTATATCAAATCCGCCTTAATTAGGTGCCTGTGCGCTCTTTTTCTCTTTTTCAGCGTGGCAGGTGCGCAATCGGTGGCGGTGTTTATCCCCAATGACCTGTTTCGGGATGATGAATTTGAACCGGTGGTGCGGGTGCTGGAGCGTTCCGGGTTTGAGGTGGTGGTCGTCTCCAATGAAACCACCGCTGCCCAGGGTTTTGATGGACTACTGGTAAAACCCCAGCGTCTTTATCAGAAAATAAGACCGGAGGAGTTTGCTGCGCTGGTGTTAATAGACGGGTCCGGTCTGGTGCCCTATCTTGAGGATTCGGTGTTGCATCAACTCTGTCGGGAGTTTGTTGCCAGCAATCGGATCGTTGCCGGGATTGAACTGGCACCGTTAGCTTTCGCCTATGCCGGGATTCTGAGGGGTAAAACCGCCACTGTGTTCCCGGACCATTATAGCATCCGGATCTTAAAAGAAAATGGTTGTCGGCACACCTTTAAGTCGGTGGTGGTTGATGGCAACATCATTACCGCAGCCAGAGCCGAGAATGCGGTCGCACTCGCCCGGACACTGGTAAAAAAGCTCAAAAGGAGATAAGGTGCGGGCGCTTGTCCAGCGAGTTTCCGAGGCACGGGTGGTGGTGGACAGAACCGTGGTTGGAGAAATTGGCAAAGGAATTCTCGTATTTCTTGGTGTCGGAAAAAGGGATAATGAATCCACCTGCCGGCAACTGGCCGGAATGGTTGCCAATCTACGCATCTGGGATGACGAAAC
Organism: uncultured bacterium; assembly: GCA_937139435.1. GTDB lineage: Bacteria > Hydrothermota > Tepidihabitantia > Tepidihabitantales > Tepidihabitantaceae > Tepidihabitans. The sequence continues at coordinate 355 of CAKZPX010000276.1, read as the reverse complement.
TGGAAAAATGAACCGCTCGCTTCTGGAAACAGGGGGCGCAGCGCTGGTCGTGTCGCAGTTTACCCTTTACGCTGATACCCGCACCGGTCGGCGTCCATCTTTCTCTGATGCCTGTGAGCCGAAACGGGCTGAAGAGCTTTACGAGCTGTTTGTCACCGAACTGCGCTATTTAGGGGTCCCGGTCGCGACCGGCAGGTTTGGCGCCCGGATGGATGTGCACCTGGTAAATTCTGGGCCGGTAACGATAATTTTAGAAGAGGAGTAAGCGTTGATTCGTAGTATGACCGGAGTTGGGCGGGCCGAAGCGCTGCTCAAGCCCTACGGGGTAAGGCTGACCGTGGACCTACGCTCGGTA
>CAKZPX010000275.1 GCA_937139435.1 uncultured bacterium | reverse complement strand
CAGGCATATCTGAGCATTCCTGACCGGTAGTCCGTTAGCAAGAACTGTAACGGTAAACTCCTGAGGCACCATCGGCACCACCGAATCATAGACCACCGTGACTGCCTGCGGCACGCCGGTCCAGATACAAAGTTCGGGATCCCCCAGAAGATTCCATTCCTGATAACGCTCCTGTTGATGGAACAAGGAGTCTATCCAAAATCTGCCGCGCAGAGTTGCCGGACCAAGCCGAAACTCACCCTCCTGAAACAAGGCGGTGAAGAATCCCCGAAAGCAGGCACTTCGTTGCGCCGAGATACTACCCCCTGTCCTTGATGTTCCAAAGTAAGCAATTACTCCACCCAGTGCCGAAGGTGAACCCGCACGGACAAAACGGTCACCGTGAACATTTCCTTCTTGTAAATCGATCATCGCACAGGTAGCGGAAATAATTATCGGCAATTTTCTCCCGTTGTTCCACGAGTTGGGATTAATACTATTAAATGGTGACCACCAGTCATAAACACCCTGTCCCCGGTAGGTAATAAACATCCTCCCATCCACACCGGCACTATTCACATGACTGGCATTGTGTCCCTGTGTGTTCAATAGACTTTCACAAAGGGCATACCCTGCATTCTGCCAGAAACTCCGCACCAGTCTTGAATCCGCCTGATAATAGAGATCAGGTGGATTATCCTCCCGCACTACTGTTGTCCCCTTGATGAAATAGAGAGTATCAATAGTTGCCATATCCGGTTTCTCATAGACGAGCACCTTCGCCACCATTGAACTGCATTCCCGGGGAGTGGTAGCAAAAAACCGTCCTACAGAAATCTCCATTTTATAATCGCCGCTCATATCACCATAATAACAGTCGGTTAAGTAGTTATAACTGGGGATCTGATTTGGAGCCCCGGCTAAAAGGACATACTCCGGTCGAACCGGCCAGTTGTTATAAGCGTTACGGATATAAGACTGAATCTGTGCGGGGGTACTCCCAACCTGAGAAATCGGAACAATCTTTGCAGGAACACCCTTTAAAGTCTTCCATTGCGCCAATGGCTCAAGTATCGGAACATAATTGTCATAGGCAATTATCAGGTATTTCGCACCATTTTCCGCCCATGCGGAGAGTAAGACCACTAAAAAAATAACGATACTTCGTTTCATTCATCACTCGCCAACAATGACAAATTGAACTACGGAACCGTTTTGGGAAGTAACTGTAACCGAATACAACCGGGCAAAATACACTCCGTCAGCAACCCGTTGACCGGCAAAATTCTTACCGTCCCAAACAATCCGTTTATCATAACCAGTTACACGGTTAACCAGACGCCCATTAGTATCATATATCTCAATACTCATCCTGTCTGCTGGACCCGCTGTGGTAAAACCAACCTTTGGTCCGGGTGTTCCATAACATTTCAACCCCGAAGAACCAAGAACCGTCTCCTCCTCAGCATCATCTACTCCCATTAATGAAACTCGCCAGTTCTGTCCACCATCAGTTGTTACAACAACAACCGAATTACCGACTGCCATCCCCTTCAATGAATCAACAAAATCAATATCAAATAAAGTGCTCTCAGCCCCTGAATATTGCTTTACCCACGTATTTCCGCCATCAGATGTATGAATAATTGTGCCATTTCTACCGCACGCCCAGCCCTGATTACGACTAACAAATTTCACCGCTCGCAGAAAACGTGCCTCCGGAGGCAGATTCTGTTCCACCCAGGTGTTGCCGCCATCCGTCGTGTGTAAAACTGCCGCCCGAAAATTACGGTCATCACCACCAACCACCCATCCAGTCAGAGTATCAGCAAAGAACACATCGTAAAAATCAAAGGTCGTATCCCGCCGTAAGACCTCCCAGCTCTCTGGAGAACCACCCGACCTTGTTCGGGTAATAATTCCCTGCCCGCCTAAAAATGTATCACCGCTTGGCCAGTGCCCGGCAACTAGCCAACCGTAATTACGGTCAACAAACCACATCCCCTGAAATTCTGCTGTATCTCTAGCAGGAAAGGGCGGAATGGGCAAAAATACCTGTTCCCATTCCGCACCCGCATTTGTGCTCTTCAATTGAACAATATCTCCACCTGCTGCCCAGCCGAATTCATGGTCGAAGAAACGAATTCTTGCGGCATGCTTAGGACCACCAAGATTCACTCGTTGCCATGTCTCTCCACCATCGGTAGTTCGCCAGATATCTCCCGCCCTGCCACAGGTCCATCCGGTGTCAGAATTAATAAAGAATACATCAAAGAAGTCACGGATGGTTAAAATATTTATCGTGTCCCATGTGACACCGAAATCCTGACTGCGGAAAACCGCAGTTGTCTCAATTGTTACCACCCAGGCGCTTAAGCCATCCGAAGGTGTTGCTACACCGTGGTAGATCAAAGCGTAGCAAGGTAACATGCTTATTATTACCCCAATGACCATAAAACATTTTCCCATATAAACTCCTTTCTTTAATCTAAGACTCTTACCGTTCTTGTAGATAAAACTCTACCGCTGTTGTCGTCTCCGGTCAACCGAATAAAGTAAACGCCCGCCCCAATCCTCACGCCATTTCGGTCGTCAAGGTTCCAATTGAAAAATTCAGCACCCCGACTACCAGAAATTGCAAACCTATTTACCTCTCGCCCCAGTGCATCAAAAATCTGTAATACGCCGTTTTTTATTCCAGGTACTTTAAATATCACGGTGTTTCGTGTCAATGTTGGGTAGACGGCAAACTCTTTAATCTCTTTCCTTTCACCGGGATAATCTGTTATAAATGTGAATGTATCGGGAGGATTTGTCGTAAATTTAATTGCCCGCCCCGAAATAACCTCGGCGGCGGTTACCGGATAGCTTCCGGCATATGTCCATTCCAGCCCGTCAAGATGATCGGGACTTTGAATACCCACGGTAGCATAATTATGGCTATTCCCCCAGAGAGTGTCATCATTGTAAACTTCCAGGTATTGTAGAACTATCGGAGCATCACCCGTTTTGGTAGAGTACACCGCTGGATCATAAATAATCACCTGAAATGTCTGTCGTTCCGCAATCATAGGAGGACGAAATCCGTGAACATGATAAACCCGACTCCACTCCACAATAAATCGATGGTTCACCTCGTCATAATAATAAAACACACCTGAAGCACCAAGTGTATCCACCCGGAAATCATCCCAGAAAACCGCAATAAACCCGTCCGGACCTTGAGCTGATGGGATATGCCAGTTATACAGATCACTGAATGTTGTGCTATCCATTGCAATATAGCCGTTGTCGGCAATTGAAATGGTCTGGTAAACTCTACCATAGAATTTAAAAGCAAAAGGAAGTGTTATTGGCACCGCCCGATCATTACCTATCTCAAGGTGTAAACCACCCCCCCCCTGTCCCGGGTCAATTTCAACCCATTCAAATTGGGGCATCTCCTGATAACCAGAATCGGTATTATCGTAACCATAGTAACCATAACGATCCGGTCCCAATGGGGCGTTCACCACTGGCTCTCCCACTATAATAGGAAAACCCGCAATCTGTTCAAAACCATCTTCTCCGTTAAATAAAACCTTTAAAAGAAACCCTCTCCCAACGCCAATATTGGGTGCAGCCCGAACTCGAAAACGATTGCTGTTGTTGCTTACCGACTCACCAGGCATCACCGTCCCAAACGAAGCAAGTGAATCTAACACCATCACTGCCCACGGGTTAACAGAACGAAGAATACCGGATGTTCGTCCTGACTGTCTATTTCCCCGGTTGACTACAGTGATGGAGAGCTCGGAAGTCTCACCCGGGTCGAGAAAACCATTCGCATCGTGAACTAAATAACCATTTATTTCCAGCTGCGGAGCCTGAACAACCAAACTAAAACCTGAGAACCACAGACTATCACCGCTCCTCACTTTGAGATAGAAAGGTAAAAC
>CAKZPX010000274.1 GCA_937139435.1 uncultured bacterium | reverse complement strand
GCTCGGCACTGATCAGGGTGCCGGCATTCTCCTCTGCCCGACCCGAGGCGGCACGCATTGAATACCGCTCACCGGACCCGGCATGCAACCCCTATTTAGCCTTTGCGGTAATAATCGCCGCCGGTATTAAAGGAATAGAGGAGAAACTAACACTCGGTCCGCCCGCCTCAAATAACATCTACCGGATGACCGAGGAAGAAAGAACAGCAGCAAAGATTGTCTGTTTACCCAAAGACCTTGCTGATGCCATCCGGCTTACCGAAAAGAGCGACCTGGTGCGCAGCACACTGGGCGAGGCGCTTTTCACTTACTTTCTCCGCAACAAAAAACAGGAATGGGATGAGTACAAGGCCCAGGTGACCGAATTTGAAATCAGCCGTTATTTACCGATACTGTAACCGATTATGGCGATAAGAATATTTATTACTGGTGGAACATTTGATAAGGAATACAATGAACTTACCGGCGAATTGTTTTTTAAGGACAGCCATGTGCCGCAGATGCTGAAACTGGGACGCTGTCGGGTGCCGGTTGAGATACGAACCCTGATGCTGATTGATAGCAGCCATATGACCGACGAGGACCGGGAGATAATCGCCCAGAACTGCATAAAGGCAAAAGAGAGCAAGCTTGTTATTACCCATGGCACCGACACAATGGTGGAGACCGCCCGGTTCCTTGCCCACAAAATAAAAGACAGGACGATTGTGCTTACCGGCGCAATGATTCCTTACACATTTGGCAGTTCGGACGGGATGTTCAACCTTGGTTGTGCGATAGCGTTTGCCCAGACCTTACCGCCGGGTGTGTACATCGCGATAAACGGGCGCTATTTTCACCCGGACAATGTGCGCAAGAACAAAAAGACCGGCGAGTTTGAGGAGATAACCTGAACCGCTCCATTTTGTTGCCGGTTAAGATTTTTCCTGTCCGGCTGATGGAAAGCGGTTAAATCCAGATATACCGTTGTGGTGCTGAGTGCTGTCATCCTCGGGCTGGTGCTTCCGACGCAACTGGTGCTATCCGAGATAATGGCAAACCCGACCGGTGGCAGTGGTGCGTATCTGCCCGAGGACAGGAATGAGTTTGTGGAGGTTTACAATACCGGGAGGGAGGCGATTGATCTGTTTAATTATACGCTCAGCGATGGTGATGCGGTTGACCGCATCATTGCCTGGCAGGACACATCAATTCTGGTTAATAACCCGGGTGTGATTATCAATAGTACCTGGCTGAAGCCGGGTGGTTATGCGGTTATCCTTGACCCGGAGTATACTGATAGCGCAATCGGTGGTTATGTTCAGCCTTACCGGTTTTGCGACTCCACATTGATTCTTACCGTGGGCAATACCACCATTGGCAACGGACTGGCGAACAACGACCCGTTAACCCTTACCTCTCCTTATGGTGACACAACAACATTCGGCACACCTTATGAACCAGCCGATGGTTTCCCCTTCAATCCCGGGGACGGCATCTCCTGGGAGCGGATAAACCTTAACGGTTCTGATGTGCCTGAAAACTGGTCCGGTTGTCCGGATAGTGCGGGTTGCACACCAGGAATGGCGAACGCCATCAGCCGGTATTTTGACTTAAGCATCCGCCTTATGGCAATTAAGGGCGCGGCACCGGTTAAACCTGAAAGTGTGTTTGAGGTGGAGTTACTGGTGTTGAACTCCGGTTATGGAACAACCCCGGACTGGCAGCTGATTGCCTGGTGGAACGGTGGTGACACATTTGCCTGGCTGCTAAACCCGGGTCTGTTACCAGGTGAGGAAACCAGTCTGGTCCTTAAACCGGTGGCACCGAAAAACCAGACTGAGTTATGGGCAAGGATTGTCTGCCCCGAAGAAAATGAAACCTTAAATAACAGTTACCGGCTGTTGATTACACCGGCTGGGAAAAGGCGGTTGTTGAGTCTGGGATTTTCCAGTTTCAGCCCGAATGACGACGGTTTTGAGGACAGCCTGCCCATCTATTATTTTTTGCCGGACAGCGGTGGACACCTCACCGTAAAACTCTTTAATCTGCGCGGGCGATGCGTGCGCAACCTTTATCCTGGGCGCCACCCGACAGGCACCCGCGGGGTGATTTTCTGGAATGGAAGGGATGACGCCAACCAGCGAGTAGCAACCGGCATCTATGCGGTGTATCTGGAATACCGGAATTCGGGTAAAAAAATAACCGCCAGGTTACCGGCGGTCGTTTTAAGGTAATTCCTGGTTATCTATTTCTGCCCGAAAGGATGTAGTCTGACGGGTTAACCCACTTGCCGTTGACCATCACCCCATAATGAAGGTGATTGCCAGTTGCCTGTCCGGATGCCCCGACAGTGGCGATTACCTCTCCCCGCTGCACCTGTTTGCCATAATTCACCCGTAACCTCTCGCAATGGGCATAAAAGGTGCGTACACCCCAGCCATGGTCAATCTCCACAGTTCTGCCATACCCGGACTTCCAGCCGGCATAAACAACCTTGCCAGCAGCAGTGGCAACAATCGGGGTGCCACGCGGGGCAACAATGTCTATTCCCTCATGCATCTCGCGGCGACCGGTAAACGGACTATGGCGATAACCAAATCCCGATGTTACCCAGCCCTGTACTGGCCAGATTGAGGGAAGGTGACGCAACCTTTCCTCCTGGGTCGCCACCGCCTGCTCAATCTCAGCAAGTGAACGCTGGGTGAACTGGGCACGGCGCAGGAGCTGGTCAATCTCCGGTGCCGGACTGGGCGGCTGGTTGCCACCGATGCCCATCAGCCGGACATCAGATGGAATAATACCAAGGTTGACTGCGGTGCGCAGACGGTTGTCCATCTCTTCAGCAAATAAGAGGAACTGACGGAAACTGTCCACCACTGCGGTATAGGCTGATAGTTTCTGTTTTAACTGGACATTTTCTGTAATCAGCCGGTTAACAAACCCCTGCGGGGTAAAACGGTCAATAATCAGCCGGGGAAGTGCACCGCTAAAAACAAAAAACCCCAGGATTACACCCAGTCCTAAATATATATAGTAGAGGGGAAAGGAAAGGATCAACAACTTGTTGCGGCGGGTCAGGTTAACCATTACCTGAAGCCTCTCCATTGCAGGAATTTTAACCATAGAACCACCTGTGTCAAGAAAAAATTGTCTGGGTATTATAACCTCTGTCCCCCGGATTACTGCACTCCTTATGTTACAAACAACCGGTTATTAATTCCTCTGTCCGGCACCAATTTTATTTTCAACTTAATACCAGACAAAGCACCGGGATAAAAACCGGGTTAAAATCGGGACGATGCCACCGGTTAACCCGGGTAGAAAGAACGAGAAAAGCATCTGCCGATAACCGACGGTAAAGTATACCGTTATCATTCCGGACGCAGTCCGGGCACTGAATCGGCGATCAAATTCAGGGTTATCCCCTGGACTACCCCGGGGGTAACCCGGGGTTAACCCCCCGCCTGCCCCTCTTAATCAATTTTTATTTAATGTATTCTGGAATAACTACCGGTAAATAAATATGTTATAATGCAGCAACGGCATCTGGAATAACACGCTCTCGGTTAATTACAACCAACTGGTAAAAACCGCCCTTTATCTTCGGGTGGTGAAATATTCATCCGGGAGATATTGTTGACCATCAGGCGCTGATGGATAAACTTCTAACCAGTGAAAGATTTTTATCGCTCCCGGGCAAAAAGGCTCCACCAGCAGTATCTGGTGGTGGATATGCACTGCGATACAATACTTTCTCATATCGCACAGAAAAGGGATATCACCAGAAAGAGCAGCACCGGTCATTTTGACCTGGTTCGGGCAAAGAGCGGGGGTGTGAAGGCACAGGTTTTTGCCATATTCCCGGACCCCAAAAAACTCAAACCCGGTGAGTATGACCGATTTGTTCTTAATGCGGTGCGGGTGATAAAAAGAATGTGCCGGGAAAACCAGGAACGGGTGGGTATCGCCCTTTCACCTGCTGGTTTGCGCCGGATTGTGAGATCAGGCAGAATGGCGATAGTGATCGGTGTGGAAGGGGGACACGCGCTGGAGGGCGACATATCACGGCTGGAACGCTGGTGCCGTGCTGGAATAAGGGTGTTAACCATCACCTGGTGCAATTCCAACGAACTGGCAGATGCCAGCTGGGACAGAAACCAGCCCAATAAAGGGCTGTCGCATCTGGGAAGAAGGGTGATAAGGTTGATGAACCGGCTGGGGATGATTATTGACATCTCCCATGCTGCTGAAAAAACATTTTACCAGGTGCTTGAAGAAAGTACCGCG
>CAKZPX010000273.1 GCA_937139435.1 uncultured bacterium | reverse complement strand
ACCCAGTTGCGGTTACCGCGGTAAAGGTGAAAAGGCAGGTTGATAAACTCCTTCTGCTCTGCTGGTGTCCGGACCTCGGTAACAGTAATCATCAGTATAAAAGGTCTTTTCGCTAACTTCCGGATTCGCCGGGCAGGGCGTTCAAGGAGTCAATATACGCCTGATTAAGACCGGTGGAGTCGGTAATCATCCACACCGCCCGCTGCACCAGTCCCAGGTCATTGGCGATGTTTTTGTTACGCACGATGTCAGCAACCTGGCGCAGTTCATAATTGTCGGTAAACGGACCGAGGTCAAAAGTGTCAGATTCAGTCGGTATCTGGCGATAGCGGTTACAGCAGAAAACCCCGACAATCACTGTGGTATTAGACGCTCCGACGGTAAAACGATGCTCTTTCAGGACAATGATATGCTGGGTGGAGTTACGGCGCGAGGTAAAAAGCAGACCAGGGGGCAGGGTATCAGCGACCGTTGCGCTACCGGTGGTTCGGCAGACCATCGCCACGGTAAAAAGTCCGTTATCAGTGAAATGGCGCCGGTCACCGGCGATGGCGATCAGATTGATGCCCGAATTAAGGTTAAAAGGGGTGCCGGTCGGGGTAAAATCATTATTAAAGTTATAAAGGTCGCAGGCGACAAAAAGCAATATTAATATCAGAACCCGGGCAGAAGACCACCGGGCGCCCAAACTGCTCATGGCAGTTCCTTCAGCCGCTGGCGCGTGGAGTCGGTCAGACCGTTGCCGTCGGTAATCTCATAAAGCGCCTCCTGTGCCAGATCTACCGCATCCTCATAATCCAGTTTTTTCCCGCGCAAAAGTTCAAAAAGCTCGCACAGCTCCCTTTCCCACACCTGGATATCAATCTCATAATAAGAGTCCTCATCCGGTTCATCCAGGTTCTCATTACAGCCATAGGTGGGCAGGAACACGGTTGTCTCCTGGTCAGCAGGCACGTTGAACGAGAACTCCTGCAAAATCATCATATACTGATAATCAGGGTCAGACGGCGAAAAGACCAGCCCTTCCGGCATTCGCACCGGAACCCGGCTCTGAGTATTATTCAAAACCGACATCTCCAGCGGTGAAAACGAAGTCGGTATCTCATCCATTGCGCCGATAATATAGCGCACCTCCAGCCCGTCCGGCAGTTTATACGGTTTGCCGCCAATCGGGCGAAACTCGCCCCGTTCCCATTGCCGCTCCGGCAACCTTGTGCAAAGACCGCCCAGCGCCACCAGGCTCAGGGCAACAATAGACACCATGTACACCCTGTTCATAGCGGTTAATAATGCTATGCTTGCTGCTGAATGTCAAGCAGAAACGGTGATTACACATCAGGTCATCTCCATTACCCCTGGCCGGGCAATGCACCGGACAGTGACCGCATCTCACCACAAAATCTACCAGAAAACCGCTGGACAGACAGGTTGCGGAAAGATACTGATAGCGAACCCGGAATTTCTGCCGGTATCTCTTATACCCTGCTAATTTGGGGTTGCCATCCGGACAACCCCGGGGACTATCCAGACACCACCCCGGTCTCCGACGGTTAAAATTGTTAACAGATTGATATTGTGTTAATTAACCGGTGTAATCAGTTCCTGACCGTTAAAAAACCGTCTGGTATTGGCTCTAATTAATTAAGACAATAGCAACCAGAGGCGACCCGCCTGTTAAGAATA
>CAKZPX010000272.1 GCA_937139435.1 uncultured bacterium | reverse complement strand
CGGATAAACCACTTCAACATCAGGAAAATGGTCCACTATCATCTTAATCCCGTCACAGATTCCTTCTAAAATCGCGCCAAAACTCTCCCGGCGATGCAGGGTTAAAAGCAAGAGCCTTCTTTCCGGGCTGCACCGGGATAAAATCGGCACCGGTCGCCCTGTCCCCTGACGCCGGATAAAAAGAAGGGCGTCTACCACCGTATTGCCGGTGACATAAACAGTTCTCCGGTCAATACCTTCCTTTAACAGATTTGCCCTTGCCCACCGGGTGGGCGCAAAGTGGTGGTCAGCAAGAACCGAGATGAAACGGCGATTTACCTCTTCTGGCCATGGTGCATATTTGTCCTTTGTCCGCAACCCGGCTTCAACATGGGCAATTGCTATCTTCTGATAATAGGCTGCCAGGGCACCAGCAAGGGCGCTGGTCGCGTCACCCTGCACCACCACTATATCGGGTCGTTCCTTTTTTAATATCGCCTCCAGTGCGGTTAATGACCGGACCAGAACAGCGCTCAAAGGTTGATTTTCCTGCATAACCCCGAGGTCATAATCAGGCTTGATGGAAAAAATTCTTAATACCTGGTCAAGGAGTTCCCGATGCTGGGCGGTAACCACCACACCGACCTTGAACCGCTTCCTGTCCTTTTTTAACTCCTGAATCACCGGTACCAGTTTAATCGCCTCGGGTCGGGTGCCAAAGATAAAAATAACCTTGCTTTTTTTCACATTAATGTGCCTTGTCCCAGTTCTTGCCGACACCGATCTCTACCACCAGAGGCACCTTTAACCGCCAGGCGTTCTCCATCTCGGTGCGGACAATCTCCTTTGCCTCATCTGCCCGTTTTTCCTCTACCTCTAACAGAAGTTCATCGTGAATCTGTAAAACAATCCCGCCCTGAAAACCTCTTCTTGCCAGTTGCTCATCAACCCTGATCATCGCCATTTTCATAATGTCCGCTGCTGAACCCTGCATCGGTGCATTCAATGCCGCGCGCAGTGCCACATCCGCCACCTGCCGGTTGGAACTGGCGATACCGGGCACCGGTCTAATCCTGCCCGCAATTGTTCGCACAAATCCGTTTTTCTTCGCCTCCTCGGTTGCCTTTTCCCGCCACCGTGCCACACCCGGAAAGCGCCGGTAATACTCGTCCATAAACGCCCGCGCCTCCTCAACCGGTATGTCCATCCGGGAAGAAAGCCCCCAATCACCCATGCCGTAAATCAATCCGTAGTTAACCATCTTGGCGAGCCGACGATGCTCCTCCTTTACCGCTAACAGCGGTATATTCAGAATCGCTGCTGCGGTTGCGGCATGAACATCCTTTTCCTCTTTAAACATCGCAATCAAACCCTCATCATCGGTAAAGTGCGCCAGTATCCGCAACTCAATCTGGGAATAGTCCGCCGAGATTAACACCATCCCCTCATCCGCAACAATTGCCTGCCGCACCTTCCTGCCCAGTTCCCCCCGAACCGGCAGATTCTGCAGGTTGGGCTCGGAACTGGACAGCCTGCCGGTACTTGTTCCGGTTTGATTAAAACGGGTGTAGATTCGCTGACTCTTTTTGTCGGCAATATCCTTTAACGGCGCCAGATAGGTATTGATCAATTTATCCAGTTCCCGATACCGCAACACCTCAGCAACAATCGGATGGCTGTCAACCAGTTCACTCAACACATCGGAACTGGTCGAGTAACCGGTCTTGGTGCGTCTGCCCCGGGGCAGACCCAGCCGGACAAAAAGCACATCCGCCAGTTGCCGAGGTGAACCAATGTTAAACACCACGCCGGCAAACTGATAAATCCGCTCCTGCACCTGTGTTCGCTCCTGACGCAACTCCGCCTCCAGTTGGGAAAGAAACCCGACATCCACCTTCACACCACGACTCTCCATCCGGGCAAGCACCGGAATTAACGGCATCTCCAGTTCCTCAGCAACCACAACCAGCCCGGTTGCCTGCAACATCGGCAAAAGCGACTGATAGACCCGCAACGCCAGACCCGCCCTTTCCGGTGCCGAACCAGCGGTGCGCGCCTCGTCCAGCACCTGGGCGGTGACATCCTCAATCTCAAAACGCTTCCGGTTCGGGTCAACCAGCCACGCACCAACCCCGACATCAAAAAGAGCGCAATCGGTCTTTAACCCATCCCAACCCAGCCTTTTAACCGTCTCCTTCATTTCCCAGCCTACCAGTTTCAACCCCGATGACAAAAGCACCTCAGCGATCACTCCGGGTTCGCTCACCGGTAACCTTACAACCCGCCCATCCTTTAGCGCCAGAAAACCGGCTCTTCCCTGCTCATAGGCAAAACCGAGCACCTTACTCTTCAGTAACTCATCCTTTAAACCGGAAGAAATGTCAAGAACCTCCAAATCACCTGATACCACAGCACCAGCCTGCTTTTCACCGGCAAGTTCCCGCAAAAGCGAATGGAACTCCAGATTACGATAGAGCTCCATCAATTTTGTCCGGTCCGGTGTCCCCGGTTTTAAATCTTCAATCTCCACCACTACCGGTGCATCGGTTCTGATTAACGCCAGTTCCCGGCACATCTCAACTAACTCGCGATTACCCTGCAGCCGTCCATCGCTCTGCAGCGCTGCTTTTAGACTCCCGTATTTCAAAAGAATCTCCTGCGCCCTTTTTGGTCCGATCCCGGGCACACCCGGCACATTATCAACCGCATCACCGGCAAGGGCGATAAAATCCGGCACCTTTTCCGGCTCCACACCCAGTTTCTCTTTTACTCCGTTGGCATCATAGAACCGCTCTCTCCAGGGGTCATAAACCAGCACCCGCTCACCCACCAGTTGCAACACATCCTTATCCGAACTGACAACTATCACCTCCAGACCCTGTTCCTGCCCAAACCGGACCATGGTGCCAATCACATCATCCGCCTCTACACCCGGCACCTCAAAAACCTTTACCCCCCATGCCCTGACCATCGCCTTGACCACCGGCAGCGCTGCGGTCAACTCCTCCGGCGCCTTTGGTCGCTGCGCCTTGTACTCGGCAAACCGCTCCTCCCGAAAGGTCTTACCCGGCGCATCAAAAACTACCGCACACAGGTCCGGCTTTAACTCAGCCATCACCTTCCGAAAGGTGCTGGCAAACCCGAATGCTGCTGATGTGTTCTCACCTCGGGAGTTCCTTAACGGGTTTCTGATAAAGGCAAAAAAACTCCGGTAAACTACCGAATGCCCGTCAATAATCACCAGCCGTTTCACGACTTCCCAGTATACCTCCTGCCATTATTCGGTCAAGCACCAGCACAGGCTGACATTCCCTGCTGCCCGGCAAACCATCATCAGCGAGATTAACAGACCTGCCGTCAACCCGGAAATAACACCCCGGGCAACCCCGGGTATACCCCCCGCCGGGCAATCATTGAAAATTAAGATTATTTAACTGTTGGTAATTAAATAAGTTATTCAGCAATTTCCCTCTTCCATTAACATCCTCAGCGTTACTTTGAGCGATTTGCCGGCTCTAACTTATTAGAAGGATGTGTACCAGCGATGGATTACTCTCCCATACGTTCATTATAGCGACAGATTTGACATACATCAGAACCATGCTATAACAATCCTGATGCCCGAAACGAGGAAAAAGGTAGATTTCGTCCATCTCCATAACCACTCCGAGTTCAGCCTGCTTGATGGTGCATCCCGTTTTACTGACATGGTCAACCGGGCAAAAGAGTTTGGTATGCCGGCACTGGCACTCACCGACCACGGCAACATGTTCGGTGCCATTAAATTTTATAAAACTGCCCAGCAAGCAGGAATCAAACCGATTATAGGTGCTGAGGTCTATATTGCACCTCAGAGCCGTCACGATCGGGAAATATCATCTGCTATTCCGGAGGCAAGTTTTCACCTTACACTGCTCTGCCAGAACGAAACCGGCTACTACAACCTGATCAAACTGGTCTCTCTGGCCTATCTGGAAGGGTTTTACTACAAACCGCGCATTGACAAGGAACTGCTGGCAAAGTACCGCCATGGTCTTATCGGTCTTTCTGGCTGTCTCAAGGGCGAGGTCAACTGGTTTCTCCTTCGTGAAGACCCGGATGCGGCGATGCGCGCCGCCGCCACCTATCAGGAAATACTCGGACCAGAAAACTTCTACCTGGAGGTGATGCGCACCGGTCTGCCCGAACAGGAGAAAATCATCCCCGGGGTGATTGAACTCAGTCGCGCCCTTGACATACCCATTGTTGCCACCAACGACTGCCATTACATCCTGCCGGAAGACGTCCGTGCCCAGGATGCGCTCATCTGCATCCAGACCGGTAAACGCCTGCGTGACCGGGAACGACTCCGCCTCTCCGGCAGCGGGTTTTACTTCCGCTCGCCGCAGGAGATGGAAAAAATTTTTTCTGACCTGCCCGATGCGGTCCGCCGCACCCGCGAGGTGGCGGACCGCTGTAATCTCATCATTGACCTGACCCATCGCCGATTCCACCTGCCCTCCTGTAAACCGCCGGCAGGATTCCCCGACGAGTTTGAATATCTGGCGTACCTTGCCCGCGCCGGCATGCAGGAACGCTATCAGCCGGTAACAAAAAAGGTGCAGACACGGCTGGAGTACGAACTGAAGGTTATTCAGGATATGGGGTTTGCTGGCTACTTCCTCATCGTCCGGGACATCGTCCAGTTCGCCCGGCGTTCCGGTATTCCAGTTGGTCCAGGACGGGGTTCAGCCGGGGGCTCGCTGGTGCTTTACTGTCTGGGTGTAACCGACATTGACCCCCTGAAATACGGACTCCTGTTTGAGCGCTTCCTCAACACCGAACGCATCACCCTGCCAGATGTGGATATTGACTTTGCCGACTCCCGACGCCAGGATGTGATTGAATACATCCGCAAAACCTATGGACACGACTCGGTTGCCCAGATCATCACCTTTGGCAAAATGCTGTCCCGGGCGGTAATCCGTGATGTAGGACGGGTGCTGGAAATCCCCATCCCTGATGTTGACCAGATTGCCAAACAGATACCACCAGGCATGGAACTGGAACAGGCGATAAAAGAGGTGCCGGAACTGGGTTTTCTCATCCGCTCCCAACCGGTGTATCAGGAACTCTGGGACATTGCGGTAAAACTGGAAGGACTTTCCCGTCACCCCTCGGTGCATGCCTCGGCGGTGGTCATCACCCCGCGCCCGCTATTAGAATTTATCCCTCTCTATCGGGTACCGGACAGCGAAACCTGCACCCAGTACGATATGTACACCCTGGAAGACCTCGGTGTCCTGAAAATGGATATCCTCGGTCTGCGCACCCTCACGGTGATTGATGAAGCCGAAAGGCTCATCCGGTTAAAGAACCCGGAATTTACTGTTGAGCGCATAACGTTTAACGACCGGCGCACCTATGAACTCCTTCAGAGCGGGGAGACGGTGGGTGTGTTTCAACTGGAAAGCCGGGGCATGCGTGACCTCTGCCGTCGCGCCCTGCCCGAAAAACTGGAGGATATTATTGACCTCATTGCCCTTTTCCGACCTGGACCGATTGACCTTATCCCCAGTTATATCGCCCGGAAAAGAGGGCAGGCACCAGTGGCATACGAGCATGAACTTCTCAAACCCTTCTGTGAGGACACCTATGGTATCATCATCTATCAGGAGCAGGTGATGCAGGCAGCACAGGCGCTTGCCGGTTATACCCTGGGTCAGGCAGACATCCTCCGTCAGGCGATGGGCAAGAAAAAGACCGCCGAGATGGCTGGTCAGCGGGAGACATTCATAACCGGTTGTGTTAAAACAACCGGTATCTCCCGGGAACGTGCCGCAATGATATTTGATACCCTGGAGAAATTTGCCGGCTACGGGTTCAACAAAT
>CAKZPX010000271.1 GCA_937139435.1 uncultured bacterium | reverse complement strand
ACCGGTGGCAACGATAATTGCCCCTACATCAACCGTGAACTCCTGGTCCCGGGCGTTCAGGTCAATGCATTTCTTCTCGCAAGCCTGGGCACACTTACCACAGGCAATCGGATTCAACCCCAGACAGTCCTGCGGATTCAACACGTAGGCAGCAGGGATCGCCTGGGGAAATAGCTGATATATCGCATGACGCCGCGAAAGCCCGAGATTAAACTCGTCCGGCACCAGCTGGGGACACACCCGGGCGCAGTCACCGCAGGCGGTGCACTGCTGTTCGTCAACAAAACGTGCCTTCTGCCGGAGTGTTACTTTAAAATCACCGACATGCCCGGCAATATCCTTGACCTCGGTCAGGGTCAGGAGTTTGATTTTCGGATGCCGACCGACATCCGCCATCTTGGGCGCAAGTATTCATATCGCACAGTCCATCGTCGGGTAGGTCTTATTTAACTGCGCCATCAACCCGCCCAGAGACGGCTGTCGCTCCACCAGATAAACCTGATGCCCGGCATCCGCCAGATCAAGGCTTGCCTGAATCCCGGCAATACCACCGCCAATCACCAGCACCGCATCCCTTACCGGAAAACGGCGCTCGGTCAGCGGTTTGAGCCAGCGGGATTTTGCCACTGCGATCCGGACCAGGTCTTTCGCCTTTTTTGTTGCCCGTTCCGGTTCCTGACTGTGCACCCAGGAACACCCTTCCCGGATATTGGCGATCTCCAGAAGAAAAGGGTTAAAACCCACCTGCGCCAGACAGGCACGAAAGGTGGGTTCATGCATCCGGGGCGAACAGGCAGCAACCACCACCCGGTTGAGGTTATGCTCGGCGATTGCCTTCTGAATTTCCTTCTGTCCTGGTTCCGAACAAACATAGAGATTCACACCGGCATACACCACACCGGGCAAAGTGCGGGCATAATCAGCGACACTTTCCACATCCACAGTGGCGGCGATGTTGGTTCCGCACCGGCAAACAAACACACCCACCCGGGTCTCGGTGGTGCTCGTCATACCTGTGGTTACTGTTTCGTGACTCATTTATTTCCTATCTTACTTTTCTCCCATAGTAAATCAACAATATTCATAACCTTTATCCCGGCGCCGAGAGCGGTATTTTTCTGGGCACAGCGCAGGTGAATCTCGCATTTACTGCAGGCGGTAACTATCACATCGGCACCTACCGCCTGTGCCTCACCCAGCCGGCGCTCCTGGAGCATCTTTACCGCTGCCCCGCATTCCAACCAGGACTTTCCACCACAGCACAGGGCATTTTCCTCATTGTGCGCCATCTCGCGCAGTTCAACATTTTTCAGGGAACGAATAGCCTCACGGGGCGGAGAAAAAACTCTCAGCTGTCTGCCCAGCCGGCAGGGGTCCTGATAGGTAACAACAATTTTACCGTTCTCAGCCGCATCAGGTTTAAAACCGTTTATCACAAGAAACTCACTTATATGAAAAAGTTCTAAACCGGTTGCTCCGACCAGCAATGGATAATCAAGTTTAAACGTCCTCAAGCATTCCGGACAGGTAAAAATTACCCGTTTCACACCGGCTGATTGTAAACTGGCGATATTATACCGGGCCAGGCTACCAGCGGTCGCGATATCGCCCTGCCAGATCAGGTCATGTCCACAACACCGCTCATCAGGAAGAATAACCGGCTCAATTCCCAGATGATTTAAAATCCGCACCGTATTGCGCACTGTCGTTAAAGGTTTAACCCCGAGGTCCTGAAAAAGCACCTGGAAATAAGGCGCACAACCGGTCCAGAGTGCTGTATCACCCTGCTCAACTACCCGCAACCCTGATTCCAGCCAGCCAGAACGATTCTGACGTAACTTACCTCTGCTCATCATCCGGGCAATTGTCTGGACTATACCACCGTGTGCCAGAACCGGTCGTTCCTCACTCCGGAAAAACTCCGTCCGCAACCGAAGAATCTGCTCGGAAATTGGTCTTTCGGAAGGACACACTGCACTGCACAGGTCACAACTCAGACAGGCGTATACCGCCCTTGTTGACACCGCTTTTTTCTGCTCGATCGCCTCCTGAATCAACCGGCGAGGAGAGAACCCCAGACCGGTTCTGCTTACCGGACACACACCACTACATCGTCCACAACCAAGACAGACAAATCGGCCCGAGGAAAATTCTATCGGTTCCTTTACCGGTGCCGGCTCGTGTTCCGCCTTTTTAACCTTTTCCCTGCGGAACTTCTTCAACCCCTCCTCTATTTCTGTCAGGTCATTTTTAGCGATAAAACCAACCACCTCTGCCGGATAACCAAGACAGGTTAACAGGTTCTGACTGATCGCCACCTCTCTGCGGGCGACCTCAGGACCACGCTGATGCCGGCATTCGGAGTCCGGACAACCGAAAAGCAGCACAGACTCGGCACCGTATTCAAACGCGTTGAAAATTAAACCGGCGCTAACCTGCCCTATACAGTTAACCGGTCGGTAACCAAAACCATACTTAATCAACAGGTCCGGAGCGATAACACCTTCCAAGCGCCGGCAGATAAAGGCGAGACTGTTAATTGAATGTGCTCCCTTTTTCACCGTTTTCTCCCCGGTAAAATCTCTTCTGGTCCTGCATATCCCTGCAGGGCGCCGCTGGGACAGACAGCAATACAGAGACCACAGCCCCGACAGTGGGCGGTATCCACTACCGCCACCTTAAAACCCCGCTGCCACTCTTTTAATGAAATTGCGGAATGAGGACAGACATCAACACAACTACCACACCCCCGGCACAACTCACTATCCACCCTGACAATCAGTGGGAAAAGTTCAATGTTAAACTCATCGCCACCAGCAACCTTAATTACCCCTGCCTTTTTCTCCAGTCTCCCGGAGAAAACCTTATCCAGTACCGGGACCCGAATAAAGACCGATTCGCCGGTCTGGGGAAAATAAACCTTTACCAGATGACGGGGGCAGGTGTTATGACACAAAACACATTCAACACAGGGACCACAGCGCAGACAGCGCTGCGCCTCCTGTATCGCCTCGGATGGAGTTAGAACCGATTCAATCTCCTCAAAACTACGCCGGGCAGTAAGCGGCAGGACACGGGGCTGAACCCGCGCAACTGGAACCGCAGTTAAAACAGTGGTCCCCAGTTCCAGTTCTGTAGCACCTAAACCCTGACGCGCCTCTTCTCCCTGACCGGTAATGTAACGATGGATCGCCCGGGCACCAAGATGACCGCTGGCAATGGCGTCAATCACCGTTGCCGGACCACCAGCCGCATCACCACCAACAAAAACACCTTCTGGTGAATCTTTTACCTCCTGCTCTGGTTTCTGTCCCAGAGCGGTGATTACCCAGTTTGCCGGGATAACGAACTCAGAACCGGATATCGGCACCGGTCGGCGCCTACCCGAACTATCCGGCGCGCCCAGAGTATTACGCACACAGCGCAGTCCAACCACCCTGCCCTCCTGGTGAATAAAAGCCACCGGCTGGGTAAGATAATCTAACCGCACCCCCTCTTCCTCTGCTGCCCCGATCTCCTCTTCTGCTGCCGGCATCTCCTCCCGGGTGCGGCGGTAAACAATCCACACCTCATCCGCACCTGAACGCACCGCTACCCGGGCCGAGTCAATCGCTGAGTCGCCACCACCAATGACCAGCACTCTGCCGGAGACTCGGGAGATTTCACCGTTATATACCCGGCGGAGAAATGTCAGACTGTCAATAACCCCGTGCAGCTCATCCTCCCGGGGCAGCCCAAGTTTAATCCCCTTCTGACAACCAGGTGCATAGAAGACCGCCCGATATCCATCCTTCAGCAACTGCTTCGGGTCGGAGACCCGGGTATTAAGGAAAATTTCTATACCCAGTCCCAGGATAGAATCTATCTCCTGTTCTATGATATTCCTCGGCAGACGAAAGGGCGGAATCCCCCACACCAGCATCCCACCGGGTTTATCCTGCGCCTCAAAAATTGTTACCCGGTAGCCAAGCCGAATAAGGTCGTTGGCAGCGGTCAACCCTGCTGGACCGGCACCAATCACCGCCACCTTTTCCGCACGCTGAGGTGTTGCTGGAGGCAATTTTGCCTCCGGTGCGGTAAAGGCGTAATCAGCGATAAATCGCTTCAGGGCACGAATGGCGACCGGCTGGTCAATCTCGCCCCGCCGGCACTCTGCCTCGCAGGGATGGGTGCAGATACGACCGCAGATACCGGGCAGAGGGTTTGTTGTCCGCACCACCGCCAGTGCCCGTTCAAAATTGCCCACAGCAATTAAACCAACATACGCCTTGACATTAACCCCTGCTGGACAGGCAACCCGACAGGGCGAATCTGTCACCGATTTTATTACCAGTTCCTCGTTAACACCGGCTATTTTCAACCATGCCTCACCGCTACCCAGTACCCCTTTAATACCGGTTGCCCCCTCCATCTTACCTCGCCATGTTCAAACCAATCTCATACCCTTTTTCCAGGGCGCTTAGATTCTTTTCCAGTAAGCGAGCAGGTATGGTATCACGCACCGCATTTACCAGCGACTCTTTTTGCACAACACCGGTTACCGCCACCATAAACCCGAGCATGATCATATTGGCGAACATACGATTGCCCACCCCTTCGGCGATCCTGGTTGCAGGAATCCTGTACTCCTTCACCCGTCCATGGTGTTCATGGGGGCGGACAAGGTTCTCTTCAATTATCAGAATCCCGCCATCCTTCAACACTGGCTCAAACTTTTCATAAGCCTCCTGGGACATCGCCACCAGTATGTCGGGCGCAGTGAGATAGGGATAAAGGATTGTTTCATCGGAGACAATCAACTGAGCGGAGCAAGCACCGCCTCTTGCCTCCGGACCAAAACTCTGGGTAAGGGTTGCATACCGATTATCATAGATGGTTGCTGCCCTGCCCAGTACCATCCCCATCATTATTATCCCCTGACCGCCAAAACCAGAAAGTTTAATCTCCATCGTCATCCATCGGTCCCGAATAAGGGACAAATTTATCTCCGACAGCCTGCCGGAGAAACTCATTCATCTTCTCAAGGTAGGTTGGCTGGTGCCGTTGCACAAATCGTCCAACAACAATATCGCTCTGATAGGTTATCGCACATTCGCGGGTGTCAATATCATTTTTTACCACCGACCGCTCCTGATAGTATTTAACAATATCCAGACCAGAACCGAGTTGATTTCTTCTTCCGTAAACCGTCGGGCAGGGCGAAATTACCTCAATAAAACTGAACCCGGGATGTGTTAGCGCCTCTTTTATCCCTCCGGTCAACTGCCGAGCATGAAGCACAGTCCAGCGAGCAACATAGGTGGCACCGCAGGAATCAACAAGAAACGGTATATTAAACGGCGGCTCATAACTGCCATATGGGGCGGTGGTCAATTTCGCCCCCTCGGGTGTGGTAGGTCCAAACTGCCCACCGGTCATCGCGTAGTTAAAATTGTTAACACAGATAACCGTCAAATCCATATTGCGCCGCGCGGTGTGAATCAGATGATTACCGCCAATCGCCACCAGGTCGCCATCACCGGAAATGACCACCACCTTCAGTTTAGGATTTGCCAGTCTTAAACCGGTAGCAAATGGCAGTGCCCGACCATGGGTGGTGTGAAAAGAGTCGAAGTTGACATAACCTGCTACCCTCCCGGTGCAACCAATGCCCGACACGACCACCAGAGCATCGCGGGGTATCTGAAGCTCTTTTACTGCGGTAAGAAATGCGTTTAACACTATCCCCAGTCCACAGGTGGGACACCAGATATGGGGAATTCGGTCAACACGAAGAAAATCATCCAGTGGGTGCCGTTCCAGTCCGGGCAGGTCTTCGGTAAGCAAGCCCTTACTCATTT
>CAKZPX010000270.1 GCA_937139435.1 uncultured bacterium | reverse complement strand
TGGGACCGGATGACCCCGGTGGTGTGGTGCCGGCTGGTGAATGGCACCGGACCTGGTTTGCCAACATTACCGGCAACACCCATCTGCCCTTACCAGAATTTGACTCCGCCTATTATCGCGACCGTGTCCAGCTGTTGCCCGAACGCACCGACATCGCCATCTATCTGCCAGAAGGTTATTATGCCATTGCATCGGTCTTATCCCGCTCGGAAAGCAGGATAAAGGTTGTCTCGTGGTTTCAGCCCCGACGTGGTCTCAGATTAATCTATCCCCAAGAGGGAAAACCATAATGAACAAAGATTTGAGAAAAACCTTTCGCATCCAGCTCGGCAACAAACAGTATGAAGAACTGGAAACAACCTGGCTGGAACTTTTAGAAACCAATCCGCCCCTTCAAGAACTGTTAACCATCATTGACCTCGCTCAGCGCTGGGCACCAGGTGAAGTGGTTGTCACATTACTCTGGGTGCTGGCGACCCATCTTGCGGAGTTAAAAAAACCGCAGGAGGAGTTTCTGGTGCTACGCCGGCTGGTAGAACTTGCTCCGGATGACGGAAAATTGACCGAGGAAATAACCAGCTGTCTGCGCAAAATCTATCCTGATCAGCCACTGCTGGAAAAGGTGATCCAGAAATCCGGACTGGGTTTCGGGGAAAAGTTAACCATCGCCCTGAACAATCTTGACCGCTATCTCAACCTGCTTCCGAATAAACTGGTCTACGAACCCGAAAAGGGATCGGGCAAGGTAAAAGAACTTGACTTACTCTTTGACCGGGTCACCATTACATTCATCACCGGGACCGAGATAACTATGGATGTGATTACCGCCAATCGCCGGCTGACCTTTCCGGCTCCAGATGGCTTCTTCTACCAGCGGGAAAACAACCCGGAACAGCTCCGCCAGCTTGCCCGGGAAACTCCGGGCGAACTGGTGGTTTTACTGCTGCGTGACCTGCGGACAACGGTCCCGCTCGCAACTATCCAGAAATATCTGGAAACAGTGATCGGGCAAGAAAACTATCCTGGCTTCTGGGAAAGGGCAAGAAAGGAACTCACCATCCATCCCCATATTGATATCCAGACCTGTCCCCAGCGCACCTATCGCTGGGTTGACCAGCCCAGAGACAAACAACCGGCTAAAGAAGCAAGTACCGCTCCGACCGCAAACAAAGTCACCACCCCTGCGCTCTGCTCAGAAGAAATGATTGCCCGGATGACACCGGCTGAAATAACCGATGTCTGGCAATCGCTCAATAGCCTGGCAGAGAAAAAGAAATTTCTCGAAACGGTGATTAAAATCCGACCGGAGGACTGGGACAACCTTTATACCCGGCTCTTGCCAATTACCGATGACCGGCGCAGTCGGAATATCATCGCCGAAAGGTTGATGCAGGAAAAGCCAGCGGTATGGGAAAAACTTGCGGAACTGATTGTTACCGGCTACCGCTCCGATCCTGAAACATTTCTCTTTCTTGTGGAAAACTACCCTCAACCAAACTATCGCCCGATACTATTTCGCCTCCTTGACCTGATGGAAACTGAACGCACCCGCAGCATTCTTAATAAGATAAAGAAACTGCTCATCAAAGACAACTACCATATCATCCGGCAAACCCTTGCCGAGATTAACGAAAACGACGCAACAAAACTGCTTGAACGCATCCGGCGGAACAGGAATCTGGAACCGTTCCAGCAGGACGAAATTAACAGCCTCTTTCTCACCTCATTTCCCTCATTAGCCGACGAGGGAAAAGAAG
>CAKZPX010000269.1 GCA_937139435.1 uncultured bacterium | reverse complement strand
ATTCCCGCAGGTCTTTTTCAAATTTTGAAAGGGCAAAAAACCAGTGGGTAGTTTCCCGTATCTCCGGAGTTGCCCCACAGGTTTTACATTTCGGCTCAATCAGTTCAAATGGCTCCAGCCATTTGCCACACGACTCGCACTGGTCTCCCCGAGCACCACTGGTTCCACAAACTGGACAGGTACCCTCCACATAGCGGTCAGCAAGAAACATATTGCATCTTGGACAATAAAGTTGCTTTGTGGTATTTGGTTTGATAAACCCTTTTTCATAAATTCGCAAAAAAAAGTCCTGGGCGGTAGAGTAGTGAATTGGTAAAGAGGTTCGGGAGTAATTATCAAATTCAATTCCCAGTTGCTCAAAAGAGCGCTTTATTGACGGATGATAACGGTCAACAAGTTCTTTCGGACTAATTCCCGCCTGCTGGGCAGCAATAGTTATTGGAACACCATGCTCATCGGAACCGCAGATAAACAGAATATCCGAACCTTTCAGGCGATGGTAACGGACATAAATATCAGCAGGAAGATAGGCACCAGCCAAATGCCCAAAATGTATTTCTCCGTTGGCATATGGTAGCGCACTGGTTACCAGAATTTTCACTGTTTTAAGAATATCTACCGTCAAAATAAAGTCAAGCGGTGAGCATAACTAATATGGGATAAATCAGAACTTTTATTAGATAATTAACCCGAATGTTAGATTAGAACTTAGCTTTCCGATAGTATCGGGGGCTATCCCGGGGATAACCCGGGGGATATCCCCCAGCCTACCCCTTTTAATCGCTTACCGGTGATCTTTTTTGTTATAACTATCGGCAAACAAGTAGTTTAGTGCACATTACCCCAATCTACAACACCATCCTTTTTAAAATCGCAACAAACTATCTTTACAGCGTTAAATTTTGGTGTTAAAATAATGTGATGACCCAAATTCATGGTACAACAATTATCGGGGTTCGGCGCAACGGATCGGTAGCAATGGCTTCAGACGGGCAGGTAACCATGGGTGAAACGATCCTCAAACATAACGCCAGAAAAATCAGAAAGTTGCATAAAAATCAGGTCATTGTTGGGTTTGCTGGTGCCACGGCTGATGCGTTTACTTTATTTGAACGCTTTGAAGCTAAATTAGAAGAGTTTTCTGGTAATCTTCCCCGGGCGGTTGTAGAACTTGCCAAAGACTGGCGAACCGACCGGATTTTGCGGCGTCTGGAGGCACTGCTGGGTATTATGGATAAGCAGTTTTCCTATATTGTATCCGGTTCCGGAGATGTAATTGAACCGGATGATGGCATCGTGGCGATCGGCTCGGGCGGTGCCTATGCTCTTATTGCAGCTCGACTTCTATTAAAGCACACTCAACTCCCGGCTGATGCAATTGCCCGGGAAGCAATCCAGAGTGCTGCAGCGGTTTGTGTCTATACCAATACTGAGATATTTCTGGCGACGCTTTAAAACAAGAACAACACAAAATAATAGCTCAAACGCTGGCAAGAATATCTGCCATGGAGTAAAAACCCGGTTTTTGTTTTACTATCCAGCGGATAGCGGTTACCACACCGGCAGCGAATGCGGTTCGGCTTTCTGCTTTATGGCACAGTTCTATCCGCTCACCCGGTCCTCCAAATATTACCGTGTGTTCACCAACCACATCACCGGTGCGAATTGAACTTATCTCTATTGGTTTATCCTGGACCTCTTTTTGAAGCACCTCGCAAAGTAATCGGGCAGTTCCTGATGGTGCATCTCTTTTTCTTCGGTGATGGGTTTCAATAATATGGATATTGTAATTTTTACCCAATAACCGGGCGGTCTCCTTTGCCAGCCTCGTCAGCACCGCCACACCAAGGGAAAAGTTAGGGGCAACTACAACCGGAATTATACTACCCGCCTTTTGTAACCGCTGCCGCTGAGTTTCACTGAACCCGGTAACACCGGTAATAAAAGGTTTACCCAGTTCCTGACAGATTCGGATGTTTTCCAGCACCGCATCAGTAACCGAAAAGTCAACGATAACATCAGCGCGATCAATCACGTCGCGCAACTGTGCGGTCACAAAACCGGAACCAATTGGTGTCCCGAGCATTGGATGCCCTGCCGCCTCAACCCCGGCAACAACCTGCATATCTGACTGCTCCGAGATTAACCTGACAACCTCTCCCCCCATTCTGCCACAGGCACCAATAACGATAACTTTGATCATCTAATTTTTAATTTCCAATCCGTAATCTCTCAAAGCCTGACGCAGAACTGCTTCGTGTTCCTTACTGAGTGGACACAGAGGTAACCGCGGTTCACCTGCTGCCATTCCCAGCATATTCATCGCCGCTTTTACCGGAATCGGATTGGTTTCAATAAACAAAGCCTTGATTAAAGGAAACAACCTCAGGTGATAGCCCCTTGCCGCGGCAATATTGCCGGCGAGGAATTCCCGCACCATTTTCTCCACATCAGCGGGTACGATATTGGAAACAACTGAAATCACCCCTTTTCCTCCCACCGCCATAATCGGCACTGTCAGGGAATCGTCCCCTGATAGCACGGTAATCCTTTCGCCACAACGGAAAATAATCTCGCTCGATTGGTCAACGACCCCTGACGCCTCCTTTACCGCAACTATATTCGGACAATCCTTTGCCAGCCGCTCAATAGTTACCGGCAGGACATTTACCACACTACGGGGTGGAATATTATAAATAATTACCGGTAAACCGGTCGCGTTGGCGCAGGCACGAAAATGGCGATAAATCCCCTCCTGGGTGGGTTTATTATAGTAAGGTGCAACAACCAGCACCGCCTCAACGCCCAGTTCTTCTGCCCGTTTTATCTGTCGGACCGATTTCTCGGTACTGTTTGTTCCGGCCCCGGCAATTACCCTGATCTTTCCTTTCGCCTCGGTAACCGCAATCTCCAGCACAGTTTCCCATTCTTTTTCGGTAAGGTTAGGTGCCTCACCGGTTGAACCACAAACAAGAATGCCACCAACGCCAGCAGCCAGTTGTAAACGGATATTATCCCTTAAACCTGAACGGTCTAACTCCCCATTTTTAAAAGGGGTTATTAAAGCGGTAATACAACCGGAAAACATCATGCCTCCTTTTAATTCAAATTATAATGGTGGTGTAATCCCGGGAATATCTTCCGCAGGTGCTATTCCGAGAATCCGGTCTACATCAGCACCGGTCAGAATTTCCTTTTCCAGAAGCGATTTTGCCAGGGCATGTAGTTTTTCCCGATTTTCACTTACAAGCCGGAAAGCTTGTTCTGCCTGGGTATCAACAAACCGTTTAATTTCTGAATCAATCAAGCGTGCCGTCTCCTCGGAAAATGTCCTGTGCAATCCAAGTTCTCGACCGAGAAATATTTCCTCATTCCCCTTACCAAAGGTTAGTGGTCCCAGCTTCTCGCTCATTCCCCATTCAGTTACCATCCGCCGGGCAAGCAGAGTCGCCCGGTCAATATCATCCCGGGAACCGGTGGAGGTGTCACCAAAAACGATCTGCTCCGCTGCTCGTCCCCCAAGCATCACCGCCAGCTGGTTTAAACAGTACTCCCGGGAGTAAATCCGACGGTCGTCAAGTGGCAGCTGCTGGGTTACTCCGAGTGCCCGACCGCGCGGAATAATTGTCACCTTATGAATCGGGTCGGTTCCGGGGATTAATCGGGAAACCAGGGCATGACCCGCTTCATGATAGGCAATCCAGCGTTTTTCCTCATCGCTGATTAATAGACTCCGACGCTCAACACCCATTAAAACTTTATCTTTGGCATCCTCAAAATCCTGCATCGTTACTGCGGTCCGTGCCCGCCGGGCAGCAATCAAGGCCGCCTCATTCACCATGTTTGCCAAATCTGCACCAGAAAATCCCGGTGTTCCACGCGCCAGAACCTTCGGGTCAACATCCGGTGCCACAGTTATCTTACGCATATGCACCCGCAGAATACCCTCCCGTCCCTGGACATCCGGTAAATCAACAACAATACGACGATCAAACCTGCCCGGTCTTAAAAGCGCCGGATCAAGTATGTCCGGCCGGTTAGTTGCCGCCATAATGATCACACCATCCGTAGCTTCAAATCCGTCCATCTCCACCAGTAACTGATTTAAAGTCTGTTCCCTTTCGTCATGCCCACCACCCAGACCGGCTCCGCGCTGTCTGCCAACCGCATCAATTTCATCAATAAAAATAATACAGGGCGCATTGCGTTTTCCCTGCTCAAACAAATCCCTTACCCGGGCAGCACCGACACCAACGAACATCTCAACAAAATCCGAACCTGAAATAGACAGAAACGGCACACCGGCTTCACCTGCCACCGCCTTAGCAAGCAAAGTTTTGCCTGTTCCGGTTGGACCAACTAAAAGCACTCCCTTGGGAATCCTTCCGCCCAGCCGCTGAAACTTCTGCGGTGATTTTAAAAAGGCAATAATCTCCTGCAACTCCTCTTTCGCTTCCTCCACGCCAGCAACATCGTTAAATGTTATCCGGGGACGGTCTGATGTTACCAGTTTCGCCCTTGACCTGCCAAAGGTGAACGCCCGATCCTGACCTGATGTCATCCGTCGCATAAAAAGAATCCATATTCCGAGAACCAGAGCCCAGGGCAGAATGGAAATAAGAATTGTGGGCCATTGCGACTTTTCCCGGGCATCAACATAAACATCGTTTCTTAAAAGCCGGGGAATCAGTTCCGGGTCATTTTCCGGTGACGTAGTTCGGAATTCAGTATACTTTCTTGTCCCTTTCTCGCCGCTAATCTCTCCCGCTTCACGCAGTGTTCCGGTAATGTCCCGTTCCGTAATCACCACCCGTACGACATTTTTTGCCTCAACCTGTTTTATAAAATCGGTATAACTTATTCTGGTAACCCCGCCCTGACGCTGAATTAAAAACGACCACACCAGCCAGGCACCGACAAAAACAAAAATCCAGACAATTAACGAGCTAATTGCCCGACCGGCCGGTGGTTTAATCGCCATCAATTAATTCCTGACGGCAAACTGGTAAAACGAGATTTTCTTTATCAATTGTGACCTTTAACCCGGCGGATAGTTGATGGATACCCCTGCTTCTCTTCTCGGTTAAAAAAAGTAATCTTTCTGTTGCATCGGCATCAATCCCGGGGAGAAGTGCTTTTATCATTCTTCGCTTCAAAGTAATATTATAATTATTAAATTGCTTAATGTCAATTGTAATCTGGTTCTTTTTTCTCTGAACCAGAC
>CAKZPX010000268.1 GCA_937139435.1 uncultured bacterium | reverse complement strand
GGAGCGGATTCAGGCAGATTTAATCCGGCTTACCCGGGAGGCGGTTCAGGGTGAGACAAAACCGGCGCTGGTAATCTATCCTGAGACCGCCACACTGGTGGACATTACCCATTCGACAACAATGGGTCCGGCGTTAAAGCGACTGGCCGATTCGCTGGATGTGGAGATTTTTACCGGGACACCGATTTACGATGATGGGCGTCAGACCTGGCATAACGGGGCGGTGCTGGTCAAACCGGGCGAGGATTCAATTACTCAACGTTATTATAAGTTGCGCCTGGTGCCATTTTCGGAAAAAATACCCTATTCCGATGAGGTGCCGATTATCCGGCGGTTAATTGGCACCGTTGATATGGGAAACTGGGACCGGGGCTGGGAACACACCGTTTTTCGGTCTCGGGTCGGCAGGCTTGCCGGACTCATCTGCTTTGAAGCGATTTTTCCTGACCTTGCCCGGGAGTTCTGTCGTCGGGGCGCGCAACTTCTGATTGTGGTGACCAATGATGGCTGGTTTGGTCGGTTGCCCGGTGCCTATCAGCATGCCGAACTGGCGGTCATGCGCGCGGTGGAGAATGGGGTACCGATGTTGCGTTCAGCCAACAACGGCATCTCTTTTATTGTTGACCCGTACGGTCGGGTGCTAAAGAAGACTCCTCTATTTACTCAGGAGATTCTGACCGGTGCCGTGCCAGAGTTTATTGCGCCGACCCTGTATCGCCGGTTTGGTGATTGGGTTTTATTGTTGTATCCTCTGGCGCTGATCACTGGTGTTCTTCTGCGCCGGATGCGAAAACGAGGGAGAAAATACCGGCTGGTAATCCGACGGCGCAGTGTTTAATTCATCCGCACCGCTATCACCACGGGTCTGGTAAGCGATTCAATGTTACCGGTTTCGTTTACTCCCTGGATGTTGAGGAGATAAATACCCGCTGGTAAAGGTTGCGCGAGATCATTGGTTCCATCCCATTTCAGGTCGTAATAGCCACCCGGTGCCCGGTGCAGAAGTTCCCGAACCATTCTTCCTTTCAGGTCATAGATTCGGACTGTCAGGTTATAACCGGTGCGCGGGGAGTTAATTTGCAGGGTCAAAACCTGCCCTTCTTTCGGGGCAAAGGGGTTAGGAAAGACGGAGTCAATCTGGAGTTTTGATGCAGGGGGAAATGCCGCCGAGGTATCAATGATGTCTTCAGGTAAACGGGGCAGGAGTTGATAGCCGGAGTTATATGGTTCTTCGTAATCGTATTGTCCAACGATGCCAGTGACCCGGATGCGCCGACCGCTGGTGAGCCAGCCGGTCATGATACCGGTGTTGTCACCGATGCGGATGGCGATACCCGGGGTGCCGTTTTTTATCACCATGTTGTAGCCGCTACCGGCGCGGACCGGTTGAGAGATAATATCACCAACAACAGTCAAGAGGTTACTCTCCATCGCCTCAGTGAGCGGGACATTAAAGGGAAGGAGCCTTGGGTTTACCGGTACGGGGATGGTGTCGGTTACCCACATCGCACCACCGCTTAACTCGGTCAGTCCATTATATTCTATTACCCGACCAACAACACCAAGTTCAATACCCAGGCTATCAAGAAATGGCGCCTGTGCCTCAGGATAGGTGCAGTTGTAGATGTTGATACCCTGGGTGGCATCCTGGATGTACAGGCTTTTGATTGTGCTGGTGGAAAAGATTTTTGCCGGTCCAGTAACCCTGCCTCTGACCCGAGTCCACTGGTTAATTAATTTTGGGGTAGCACCATCAGCACCGGGTTCCTGCACTTCCTCAATGGTTAATAATGGCAGGTCTTCTGCCTTTGCCGAGAAGTCGCTGCGATAACGGGGCAGGAGCTGATAGCCGGTTAGCGGCTGGGTGGTATCAGAGGTATACTGTCCCTTGATGCCGATAATGGTGAAGGTGTCAGGAAAGCAGATAAAGCCGGGGATTTCGGTCTGGGCATCAATGCGCACCTGGCTGGTGCCAGAGGTGTCTTCAATGTTGTAGTTGGTGTTGCCGTTGAGAAAGAGGTTACTGATTTTTACACCGCTTAGTATAACCAGTTCACCTTCGTATTCCTCGCTGTCCAGCTGACGACAGGTTATCGGACGGGGTGATGGCAGAGGTCGGTTTTTCGCTAGGATGGTGACTCTTGCCGATGATATTTCGGTTTTACCGCGATACCAGTCAACCCTGCCGTTTACTAGGACGCTATCACCGAGGTCGGCGTTCTGGAGGGTATAACTGAACACGTTTATTCCGGCGCTTGTGTCCTGGATATAGATGTCAGTATAACGAGTGTCAAAGATGCTGTCCGGTGCGGTGACGATACCGGTCACGGTTACATTCTGTCCCCGGCGGTCGGGTTTGCCATTGCGGTCAGCATCTTCTATTACCCAGCGAATCGGCACCAGCTGGGCATTAATGCTGGTAAAAAGAACAAGGAGAAGTAATTTAAGGATGGTGTTTCTCCGGTTCATCTGTTTAACTCCGTTGTTACCGCCTCTGCCGCCTGTGTTAGTGCGGTTTTCGGATCAATGCCAGCACGAATTATCTTTTCCAGTGCCTCTCCCAGGAGTCGGCGTCCGACAAACCACGCCTCGGTTTTCGGTTCAAAGCGGAGGTATTCTAACTGTTTCAACGCTTCACTGAGACCGGGTGTGTTCTGGAGGAGTTCCTGATACTCCGGCAGGAGCAGGGCGCTGCGGCACACCGGGACATAGAATGTCAGAAGAGACCACCTTGCCTGGGCTTCCGGTGTGGTAAACCACTTGATGAAGCGCCATGCAGCGCTAATCTGCTCCGGTGTGCCGGTGCGGAATATGCCAATGTTGGTGCCGTAACCAATAACCGCCGGTGTGCCTTCAATCGGAAGCGGTGCGATACCGACCGGAAAGGTGATGTTGGGTTTTAAAAACGCCCAGGAGACCGAGGTGCTCTGGATGCAGGCGATCTTGCCGGCAAGAAAGTCGTTCTGCGGGTCATAACCGGCACCGTAATATACAGTGGAGTCCTGGTTGACGAGTCGGGCAAGGTATTCTGCTGCCGCAATACCGGCGGGCGAGTGGAAAATCGCCTGGTTGTTTTTCTCGTCAAGGTAATTTCCGCCTTTCTGTAATAACAGGGCGCCGAAAACCCCTTCGTTCACCAGTCCGGCAGCGCCCAGCAGTCCCTGTTTTCTGTCGGTGAGGCGCTGGAGCATCTGGCGCAGTTCGCTCCAGGTGCCGGGAAAGCGGGAGTAACCGGTGCGCTGGAGTATCTCTATGTTATAGAAAAATACCGGCAGGGATTTGTTGAAAGCCAGGGTGATAATCTTACCATCCCAGGTGTTGCCCTCAATAAAGGCGGTATAGAAGTCGTTCAGTTCCTCGGTGGTGAGTCCATCCGGGCTGTGAATCAGAGAGTCAAGGATAACAAGTTTGTTCTGCGAGTAGAACTGGGTAGTCCAGGATTCATACATCTGGGCGATGTTGGGCGGAGCATTAACCTGCACCGCACCCATCAGTTTCTGGGAGAGGCTGGAGTAGTTTGCCATTGATACCGGAACGATATCAATATCCGGATTTTCCTTTTCAAAACTGTTGATCATCGTATCCAGGGCATCGCCCAGCGGTCCACCCATCGCATGCCAGAAGGTAATTTTGACCTTTTTTTCTGCTGGGGTGCTTTTTCTCTGACCGCAGCCCGGAGGAATTAACGCAATGAGCAATACCAGTGGTAATATTTTATTTACGGAATGCATCGGACAATTTTAACCGCACTTTTGGTTCAGTCAATCAATTGAGATGCATTCTTTGATACCTGTTTCTTTAAGTAATAACATTTCCCAGAAAGAAAGCGTTTATAGTTCTTAACAAAAAAATAATACAATACCGGTTTCCTTATTTGTTCTGGAACAATCTGTCCGGACAACGATCCTGGTATTCCTTTGGTCAGAGTTCATTTTCTTTCACCCGATTCGGGTGGTTATATTTTGAGAAATTGTTTATTTAACAATAGTTAGTCCTGAATGCGCAAGATAATAGGGGGGATATCCCCGGGTTATCCCCCGGACTGTCCCGGGGATTACCCCCGGCATTAACCTCTGGTGCAGGTGCTGTTTTTAACCAGGGCGGAAAATGTGACACTTCTCCAGCAACTACCTGTTTTTCTTATTCCTTGAAACGCAGGGTGCTAACTGGCAGTCAGGTGTACCTGGTGGGGTGGCAGTGCGGTTAATGTTCTCCTTTCATTGCCCGGGGTGGCGTTGACTGTTAGTTACTTATTCCGGCTCTTTTTCTGATTTTTTCTGGCGTTTTTTCAGTTCCGCCTCAAATCCCCGGTCAGTGGGAAAGTAGTATTTTTGTCCACGAAGCGATTGGGGGAAGTGCTCCTGTTCAACCCTGGCATCAGGAAAGTCATGGGCGTATTTATAACCTTTGCCATAGCCGAGGTTTTCCATTAAACGCGTAACCGGGTTGCGCAGGTGCAGTGGCACCGGTTCGGTAAGGCTGTTCAACGCATCCTGTTTTGCCCTGGTGTATGCCTC
>CAKZPX010000267.1 GCA_937139435.1 uncultured bacterium | reverse complement strand
GTTCGCAGCCCAAATCTTTTTATTTGAGATGGAGAGACATAGATGTCGTCTGAGGAAGGAAGGTAACTGTATTCCGGAGAACGCAGAAAGCCAAAACCTTCTTCAAGGATCTCCAGCACACCATCTACCTGAACGCCTTCTTCACCGCCTTCGGTGGCGTGCTGGCGTGCTTCTGCCTCCAGAATGGCCATAATTAGACCATGTTTTTTCTTTTCTCGATAATCAGGTATATTCAATGACTCGGCGATTTCGTAAAGTTCGCTTATTATCTTGCTTTTAAGTTCTTCTTGAGTCATACTTGTTACTCCTTTTGATACTGAAATTTTGTACTCCCGGCAAGGGTGTCAGATATTTGCCGTGTGCCTAATCCAGGTTTTTGCCAAGGGCATACAAGATTTCCAACTTCCTGTTAA
This sequence comes from uncultured bacterium, assembly GCA_937139435.1. GTDB lineage: Bacteria > Hydrothermota > Tepidihabitantia > Tepidihabitantales > Tepidihabitantaceae > Tepidihabitans. The sequence goes on along the minus strand of CAKZPX010000267.1, from coordinate 4,103 downwards.
AGTATATAGAAATGGTTTTTCTTGTCAAGAAAGTATTGCCCGCAAGTAAAAAGTTAATTAAAATTCTAATTGGTGCAGGATTTAAAATTTCGCGAGCGAAAAGAATCGCTAAACGAGGAAACTACCGCCCTGGGGAGGCGACTGCGAATGGCAATTTCCTCAGAGAGGAAGAAGGTATACTGGTGGAGTGTTGTGCTGCTGGCTGTTACAGCAGTAGTGATTGGTTTTCTATGGGGACCGAAAGGGAGGAAACAGGTGGGGACGGTGGTTATGCCAACTTTGCCGGCGCCTGCTTACCGTCTCCTGGCGGTGCGGGAAATGCCTGCCCAACGTCAGGAACGTTTGACGATAATGGTACTGGTGAAATCAGGGATGCCTCAGGAAAGTTTACGCCTGGTGCTGGACTGGGTGCTTTATTCAGTGCTTGATGATTATAATCGCCATAAGGGGCGTAATATCCAGGTGGTCTGGACTTATCTCTATGAGGACACCTTTGTTTCATCGGCTCGCTGGCGGGCAATGGCGGTCTGGGTTAACCCTTACCTGCCAGTGGCGCGGTGGCCAGATGCAGCTCGGGTTGGCGGAGATGCATTGAAAGAGGGGGCGGTGCAATATGATTTTACCAATCCAGTGACAGCGACTGATACCCCGTGAGGAGAAAAATGAGGGTATGTGTGTCTGTTTTTCTCATCATTTCTGGTTCGGTTTCTGGATATGGTGTTCTGGGCGGGAGATGCTGGTTTACTAATACCGGTGGACTCAATCATCGGTTAACCGAGTTGAATCAGGAGTGGTTTGGAAAAGGGGAATTCAATTTTAATCCTCCTTTCTGGTGGTTAACTGGTCGGGGGACCGGCGCGACGGGTCCGGTGGCACTGGGAGGTGGCGGTGGCGTTTCTTTTTTGTCAGGAAAGGCGGATTCGATTGGTGCGTTGATGGGAGGGCTCTGGGGTGATTTTGAGTTGAGTTATCCCAGGTGGATAAATGATTTCGTGTTGATAAGGGGTGGAATTGATTTTGGACTCAATTCGTGGCTCGTTTTTGCTCATTCACTGGAACCGGGCTACAGTAATTTAAGCCGCTGGTTTTTAAACTGGGAGATGTTTGTTTCCCCAACCTTAGAGGCGATGGGCAGAGTAATGTTTAATAGTGGCCAGTACGTTGGTCTGGCGGTCAGGTGTGGTTACTGGGTACCGGTTATTGGACCTAACTGGTATGGAAGTGATCTGCCACCTGATTTCCGTATGCGCGGGCTGGTGCTGGATATTGGTCTGGTCCTGGGCAGGAGCGTTCCCCGACCGTTGCGGATTTAGACTGAGCAATGATTAAGATAACCTATTATTTGTCAGTAAGTTAAAAGTGGAGGTGTTGAATGACACTTAAACAAACAAGATATCTGTTCTTTACGATTTTACTAATAATTGGATTCACAACCGCTACAGAAAAAGAGATAAAAGGCTGGTTAGGAGTTGTGGTTGAGGATATGAGTCCGGCGATGCTTATCGCCCTGGGAGTCGAAAATGGGGTGCTGGTGAGTGATGTTATTATCAACAGTCCCGCAGCAAAGGCAGGGTTGAAAATGGGGGATGTGATTGTTCAGGTGGCAGGGAAGAGGATAGTTAATTATGCTGGTTTGCAGGAGGTGGTTGCCGAGCGCCCCGGGGAGGTGGTTGAGATAGTTATTGTGCGGCGTTTAGAGGAACACAGACTTAAAGCGGAGCTTGCGCGACGTGCTGGTATTAAAGATAAACATCCTAAAGAGTTTTCTGAAGGGTTGCAAGAATTAATGCGTAATCTGCGCCGTTTCTTCCGCAAAGTTGAGCCACAACTCCGCGGGCAGCAGGAAAATTATCAGGAGGCACTGGATTCGCTTCAGGCGCAGATAGAGAAATTGCAGGATGAGTTAGAGCGATTGCGGTAAAGGCTGACTAAATAGAAACGTAAGCGGTCTACTTTTTGCGTTAGGCTAACTCAATAGTCAGATGCCGCTCCGGTCTTTTTGAGAAAATATAATTGCCTGTTGACCTGCGGTAGATTTTGATGTTTAATATTAACGCAGGTTGATTCTGGGCATAGTTTTTGAGTAAAGGAGGTGAGAGATGCCGGAAAGAGAGGTAGATGAGCAGGTTCGGCATGACCATATTGTCCAGGTACTTTACCGGCGATTTTACCACTATCCTGATGATGAACATCCGCATCTCATTACTTTTACCAATCATCCGGTAAAAACGAAGGCGGTCAAAGACGGGAGCGGGCATGAGTGTTTTCCAGACCTGGTGGTGGTTAACGCTGAGAGTGGGCGGGTGGTAATGATTGTTGAGGTGGAGACCGAGAATACGGTTGTGGAAGAAGAGCGGCAGGAGTGGCAACGGTTTTCCGGTCTGGGGGATTGTTTTTATCTATATGTTCCCAAAGGGCTGGGACAGCGAGCAGATATCCTCTGCCGGGATTTTACAGTTAAAGGTGTTGTGCAATATTACCGTCAGCGTGACCATTATGTTATTGAGCGATTCCGTTGAGGCGTGTGCCTCGCTTTTTCCTCACTCGGGACAGGCATTTCGGGTAGATATTCCAGTTTCAGGTTGTGAATGCCCCAGAAGATATTGGTGGTAATGCGCGGGTCAAGATGGGCGAGACGGGTGAGAAAGCGGCGGATGAGATTGCGTTTGCTTTTTCTGGAATAGGGACAGGGGTTTGAAATCGGTTTCAGACCGGCAGATTTCAGGCGGGTTTTTATCATTGTCTCGGTGAAGTAATAAAGGGGACGGATGACAACAATCTCTCCTGAGAAGAGCTGCTGGGAAGGCATAATTGTTCGGGCAGAGGCGGTAAAGCAGAGGTTGAGAAGGAAGGTTTCATTTACATCCTCTAAGTGGTGCCCCAGGGCGACCTTATGACAGCCAAGTTCGTGGGCGGTTTTGAAGAGTGCTTTGCGTCTTTCTCGGGCACAGAAAAAACAGGACTCGGTTCGGGTTTCTCTTATTTTTTTCGGGACATCAATGGTTTTTATCAGGCAGTTAAGTTCGAGGCGCTGGCAGATTTTTTCTATCGGTTTGGTTTTCCAGCCACTAAAACCCGGGTTGATATGAATGGGGTAAATTTGCCAGTTTTTACTATGGCGGCGGTTGTAGTCAACAAGTGTTAAAAGCAGACACAGGCTGTCGGCACCACCAGAAACGCCAACAGCAATTTTTTCTCTATTTTTGAGGAGGCGATCGTGGTTAAGTGCCGCACGCAGCAATCGTTCGGAACGCCGCATAATCAGAGCGGAAGGCTAACACCCGGGCAGGATAACTTCCGGGAAACGGTGCAATTGTTCGTAGAATAGTTCCTGAATTTCTTTCAGGCGCTGCGGGGTTTTTGCCTCAAAACGCAGGACAAGTATTGGCTGGGTATTGGAGGCACGGATGAGTCCCCAGCCGTCAGAGAATACTACCCGGGCACCGTCAATATCAATTACCCCGTGAACCTGATTCTGCGGTGCGGTCTGCGGAAGGTTATGACTGAGAAATATCTTTTTGATTTCAGAGACGATCTGGAATTTGAGCATGTCAGCGTCGGGGCTCTTTATCTTTACGCGAATTTCCGGTGTCGCATAATAGTAGGGGATTTCTGCTGCCAGTTCCGAAAGGCGCCGGTTGGAATTGGCAATGATGCGCATGAACCGGAGTGATGCAAAGATGGCATCATCGTAACCGTAATAATCATCGGCAAAGAACATGTGTCCGGACATCTCACCGGCAAGTACCGCTCCTTCCTGTTTCATTTTCGCCTTAATCAGCGAATGACCGGTTTTCCACATCAGCGGGACGCCGCCGAGGCTTTTGATATATTCCACCAGTGCCTGGGAGCATTTTACTTCAAAAACAATTTTCGCACCCGGCTGGCGGGCGAGAATCTCCCGGGCAAAGATGGCGAGGATGCGATCGCCGTACAGGGTGTTGCCGGTGTCATCAATTGCTCCGAGCCGGTCGGCATCACCATCGTAGCCAAACCCGCAGTCCGCACCGGTTTCTTTTACCAGTTTGATTGCCTGTTCCAGATATGCCGGGACGGTAGGGTCAGGAACATGAGAGGGAAATGTGCCGTCCGGAGTCAGGTTA
>CAKZPX010000266.1 GCA_937139435.1 uncultured bacterium | reverse complement strand
CCGTATGTATCCACTCAGTGGCGGAAAAATCAAAAATGTCGTATTAAAGGTGATAATCAGATACACAAAGGAAAATATATTGATTACGATGGCTGATTTGAACGCAATTGCCCAGCAAGAGATGGAAAACAAAAAGGAGAAACGCATCGGCTTCTAAACCAGCGACCAATGGGTTTGACAAAACCCCTGGGCTGGATACCATTTTCTATGCCCCAGGTTACCGGAATACTGGTGCTGATTCCGGGAATAATTATCTGCTTCTTCGGCTACCGGCTGCTGCGTTTTACGCTGCTTGTTGCCGGACTGGCACTGGGCGCCTATCTCGGATATTTTATCAGCACAAAACTGGGCGCCACAGGCTGGCTGATTGCGGTGATTACTATTGTCCTTGGTATCATTGGCGCGGTGCTCATCTCATTTCTTTATAAAGCCGGAGTGTTGCTACTGGGATTAATCGCCGGTGCACTTTTGGTAGCGGTTTTCCCGTCGGGTACAGGCTGGAATCACCTGTTTGTTATCGCCATTGGTGGCATAATCGGTGGCATGCTGGCACTTTTTCTCCAGCGACCGGTACTCTCATTTTTAACCGCTTTTCTTGGTGCCTGGTGGACAGTCGCGGGGATATTTCACCTCATGGGTAAAACCCGCATACGGCTGCCTGAAACCTATGACCTGCCGGTAATGGCGCTCTCATGGCTCGCGCTCGGCGTGATTGGCTTTATCATCCAGATTTCTCTAACCGCAAAAGGTAAAAAGAAATGAAACCCACCGGTGAAGAAATCGGTGTGGTCAAAACTGTCAACGGCTCTCGGGCTGAGGTAACGGTAACTCCGTCCGGTGCCTGCACTCACTGCCCGGCTGCCAGCATCTGCAACTGGACCGGAGAAAAAACCCGCCTGGTTGTTGCGCATAACCCTACCCGTGCTCGGGTAGGTGATACCGTGGTACTCCGTCGTCATCCCGCTGCCAGCACCGCTACCGCATTGATTGTTTTCGGTCTGCCCGCAGTGTTAATGATTATCGGCATCGTTATCGGCAGGTTAATTTTTAATGATCTGGGTGCTGTTGTCTTTGCCGGGATCGGGGTGCTCCTTGCCGGGATGCTTCTCTATATAATTGAACGGGCACGAAAAAAATCTGGCACCAGTCTACCGGTGATTGTGCGCATAGAAGGAGCAACTCCGGAACTGCCCGAACTGGAAGAAGATGTTCAGACAACAGCACCACCGGAAAATCGGCTACCGTTAGTATCATTTCAAAAAGAGAAACATAAAGGAGGAGAAAATGATCGGAGTTCTAACGGCATTGATCGCCCTGATAGTAACCAGTATATCTCCGGAGGGGAAGAAAATGGGAAAAAATCCTGAACACAGCCCAGTAAACTTCTGGCACGATGTCAAATTCATCCCTGACCCCGCGGACTCCACCGGTAAAAGGGGCACCTATCGGGGATGGTTCCGTCAGAATAACATTGACTTGAAAAAGATTGATTCCGGTGTCATCCGGGCAAAGGTGGAAGGTAACTGGCGGGAGTTCAAAATCGTTAACCTGCCGGAGGGCTTTCTTAAATGGAACTTCAGTCGCCGGATTGGACAGTTACAGAAGATTCGGGAACTACTCAAAGACCCTCAGGCGGGTATGCCCGAGATTGCCGGACCGCACAACGGTATCGTTGCCAGCCACGGACTCAAACGCCAGGATGCGGAATTCTCAATCAATAATGCGGTAAAAGGAATGGGCTGGCTGCCAAGAAAGGAAAAACTCCCCGATTTAATAAACCTCCTCCAGCAAACTAAAAACGATTCCACCGAAAGAAAAATCGCCCTCTTGGAGAGCCTTTACGAAAAGGGGACGGAAATATTTGACCTGACCAAACAGACCTCACTGGAACTTTACTCCAACCCGGGGTTTGAAACCCACACCTTCCTTAACCAGATGACCGACCCGGGTGTTGCCATCGTCTTCCTTGACCTGCCCAAGTCCTATGAACTGCGTTGCATTGTCCAGATGCTCCACCCCGATGACCCGAATTTAACCGATTATGAGAAACAAATTGTGGAATATGTCAACCTGGTTCATGATTACTTCCACGGCGAATCGCCCCAGCGTTCCATTGCGGTTATCTATCATGTAATTCAAGTTTTTGATAACTCACCCGGGAAGTGGCGCGGTCAACGGGTTGCTCCATAAAACCGGAGGTTCTGCCGCTGATTGACAGCCAACCTGCTGATTAATATCTTATTTTAAGGTGGCTGAGAGTAAGAGCCTGCAGTTAGCCGTCCCGGGTCTACCGGTATCGGATGAGGAGCTGGTGCGCCGGGTTCAGAAGGGAAATTCGGTAGCATTTGAAGAACTGGTGCGCCGTTACGAACGCAAGGTTTATAATATCGCCTATCGTATCCTCGGAAACGAAGAAGAGGCGGTCGAGGCGTTGCAGGACACTTTTCTGCGCGCCTATCGCTTTATCCCCCGCTTCCGATTTAAATCCAGTTTCTACACCTGGCTTTACCGGATCGCCACCAATGTCAGTCTCACCCGTCTGCGCCGGCGCAAGGCACAGGAGACTGTATCGCTGGATGAACCGGTAAAAAACACCGACGACCTGGTGTTTGACCTCCCTGACACCGGTCAGACACCCGAACAGGCGTTTCAGCAAAAAAGGTTACGGGAAAAACTACAGGAGGCGGTTAAGTCTCTGCCTGAGGACTATCGGGCGGTAGTCATCCTGCGCGACATAGAAGGGTTGAGTAATGAAGAAGTTAGCAAAATCCTTAAAATCTCTATCCCGGCAGTAAAATCACGCCTGCATCGCGGTCGACTGGCACTGCGGGAAAAACTGGTCAAGTTTCTCTAAGGAGGATTATGAAAAAGAAGAAAAAGGGCACGGCGCAAAAGACCTGTGACTGCAGTGAACTGGCGGATTGGATTGCGCTTTATATTGAGAATGAGGCGCCATCGGAGATGAGAAAGGAGATTATCCTTCATCTCCAGACCTGTCGTTCCTGCGCCACCTTTGTCCGCACCCTGCGCCGTACGATCGCCTACTGCCAGATTGAAACCGACTGGGACCTCCCGGCTGATGCCCATGACCGGCTCTGGCAGAGGTTAAAGGACATCTTAACGACCGAAGATTAACACCAGCAATCGGAGATAAATATGCGGGCGGTTGTGGCACTATCCGGCGGTGTTGACTCCAGTGTTGCCGCGGCACTTCTAAAAGAACAGGGTTATGAGGTGATCGGGGTTACGATGCGCCTCTTTGATGACCCGGCAACTCATCCCCACACTACCTGCTGCGGAGGTGCAGCAATGGAAAGTGCGCGCCGGGTGGCAGGAGTTCTTGGTATACCATTTTATACGATTGACCTGCGTGCCGAATTCCAAAAACTGGTTATTGACTATCTTGTTAGTGAATATCGGCTCGGACGAACCCCTAACCCCTGCATCCAGTGTAACACGCTGATCAAGTTTAACCTCTTCCACCAGAAGGTAAAGGCATTAAACGCTGACTTCATCGCCACCGGTCACCACGCCCGCATAAAAAGGGATGAGGAAGGTGTCTGGCATCTCTATCGTGGCGCTGACCCGAAAAAAGACCAGTCCTACTTCCTCTACACCCTGAAGCAAACGGTAATGGCGGAATTGCTTCTGCCGATCGGTGAGTTCACCAAGGCGCAGGTGCGGGAGCTGGCTCACCGTTTCTGCCTGCCCAGCGCCACCAAACCCGAGAGTCAGGAACTCTGCTTTATCACGGATGATAACTATGTGCATTTTCTAAAAAGATATCGTCCGGAGCTGTTTCATCCCGGTCCGCTCTATGACCGGCACGGCAACCTGCTTGGCGAACATGACGGGATTGTCGGGTTCACCATCGGACAGCGTAAAGGGTTAAAAATTGCCCTGGGAGAAAGACGTTATGTTACCGCTATTGACCCGGAGAGAAATGCGATTATTATCGGAGCAGAACAGGATGTTTACGCCCGTGTTGTCGAAGGAGATAGAGCAAACTGGATTAAAGGCCCGCCACCACCAGGCAAGGTCCGCTTATGGGCAAAGGTACGTTATCAGGGACCTGGTGGCTGGGCAGAAGTTGAACCGCTGCCCGGTAACCGGGTCAGGGTAACATTTGAAAATCCGCAATGGGCACCAACACCAGGACAGGCGGTGGTATTCTGGGACCGAGATGAGGTGTCAGGCGGAGCAATAATTACTGGAGTTCAAAACCCGGAACCCGGTAATTAAGCAGGAAAACTATTAACGGTCTGAATAATAATTAAGGAGGTTTTATGGGAGCAATTCTTGCTATCGTACTGGGACTGACCGTATCGTCAGATGTTGACACGGTCATTATCTATCCTAATCAGGTAATTGTCCTGCGCACCGCCACCGTTACCATCAGCGGCGTGGAAGAACTGGTTTTCGCCGGTCTGCCCGGTGCCCTTGACGACAACTCGGTGCGCCTGCGGGCACCAGGGTTAAAAATTGGCGCGGTTCAGGTCAAACGTGGTTACCTTGCCGAACCAACACCCGAGGTCAAACGGCTGGAACAAAGGGTTAAACGTCTGGAGGACAGTCTGAAACTCCTCGAGGATGAGAAAAATATCCTTCAGGCAAAAGAGGAGTTCCTTAACTCGGTGAAACTGGGTGCGCCAGAAATTATCGCCAAAGAACTGCAGCAGGGTCGGGTGGCACCGGAATCCTGGCGTGGGGCGCTGAACTTTCTGGCGGAAGAATTAACCCGGATTAAATCCCGGCAGCTGACACTAAACCGCGAACAGGAGGAAGTGAAAAAACTGCTCAATGCGGCAAAAACCGAACTGCAGGATGCCCGTGCCCTGATTGAAAATCGTAAGGAGGTGCGCCTGGTTGCCGAGGGTAAGGACGGGACTTACCGTATCACCCTTGCCTATGTCATTCCCCGCGCCGCAGAATGGCAACCAGACTATGAGCTGCGGGCAAAACCCGGTACCCGCCAGGTTGAGGTCAACTATCTTGCCCGCCTTACCCAGCGCACCGGTGAAGACTGGGATGGAGTCAAAGTTATCCTTTCCACCGCAACACCGACCACCGGTCTACAACCACCCCAACCCTATCCCTGGTATCTGGGATTAATTGAGGAGTATCCCCGAACAAAAGCCCTTATGGCACCAGCGGGTGACGCCGGGACGGCAAGATATGAAATGATGGCGGAACCGGAGGCACCAGAGGGCGCTGAGGCGACGATCACTGAGACCGGGATATCATTACAGTACGTGATTCCCGGAAGGGTCAGCCTTAAATCGGGTGCACCGGCAAAAAAAGTGTCACTCCATCGCGCCACCCTGCCCGCAGACTTTGCCTGCTACTCCCTTCCCCGGTCCATGGAAAAGGCGTTCCTAACCGCTAACCTTGCCAACAACACCGACTTCGTCTTTCTCGCCGGCGATGCCAGCACCTATGTTGGCGATGAATTTACCGGCAGCACCTTTGTTCCGAGCATCGCACCCCAGGAATCAATCCAGCTCGGATTCGGGGTTGACGAACGGGTAAAGGTAAAAAGGGAACTGGTAAAAACCTTCAAATCCCGCACCGGTCTGCTCAGCCGAACCGAACGGCTTCAGTTTCACTATCGCACCACCGTAGAAAACTACCATCCCGGACCGATTAAAGTTAAAATTATTGAACAGGTGCCGGTTTCCCAGCAAAAGGAGATTCGTGTTACGGTTACAAAAATTGAACCCCGTTTCTCGGAAGCAAACGAGAATGAAGGCACCTACACCTACAATCTGGAATTAAAATCCGGTGAGCGGTTTGAGATCAATCTGGAGTTTCATGTTGAATATCCAGTAGGTAAAAAGATAACCGGTCTCTACTGACCTCGCATCTGTTAACAAACCACCCCATGCCCACGGTCACGGTTATCGGTGCCGGTCTCAGCGGTTGCGAGGCGGCGCTGCAGTGCGCCCGGCTGGGTGTACAGGTTCGGCTCTATGAGATGCGTCCCCAAACGATGACTCCGGCACATAAAACCCCTGACCCGGCAGAACTGGTCTGCTCTAACTCCCTGAAATCCGAGGAAATAACCAACGCCCACGGTCTATTAAAGGCAGAACTTAAGTTACTGGGTGCGGTTC
>CAKZPX010000265.1 GCA_937139435.1 uncultured bacterium | reverse complement strand
TGTAGCCTGTTTTCCTGTTTCTTCGCAGATAGCTACAGTGACAATATCTGGTGGCACCGAGAATGTACTAATAGTGTCGGCGTATATTCCTTTCATGAGTTCTCCCCAGACCGGGGCAGCGATTATTCCCCCGGTGGCACCCCGGAAGATAGTTCTTTTTTTGTCGTAACCTATCCAGATCCCGCAGGTAAGTGTGGGAGTGTAACCGATAAACCAGGTATCGGTATAGTCGTCGGTGGTTCCAGTTTTGCCTGCCGCGGGTCCGGTAAACCCCAGCTGTCTTACTGTCGTGGCGGTTCCTTCATTGACCACGCTTTGCATCATACTGGTAATTATATAGGCGGTCTGCGGTCTTAAAACCAGTTGGGGGGTGGGGTGATTTTCTTCTAAAACTGTGCCGTGTTCATCTTCCACTCGGGTTATTAATATCGGTATTACCTTGACGCCCTGATTGGCAATGGTATTGAAAGCGGTTACCATTTCAAGTAATGGTGCTTCTATTGAACCGAGCGCGAGGGAGTAATAAGGCGGTAGTTTGCGGTTTATACCCAAAAGGTTGGCATAACGGGCAACGAGTTCGGGACCGATTCGGGCGGCAAGTCGGACCGCAACCAGGTTGCGGGAAAGAGCCAGTGCCCGACGCAGTGTCATTTTTCCCAGGAATTTGTTATCGTAGTTGTGTGGTTGGTAGTCGGGCTGTCCAGGTATTTTTAAAGTTATTGGGTTGTCTTCTTCTATATCCGCTGCAGTTAAACCGTTATCAATTGCCGCAGTGAAAACAAAAGGTTTAAAGGCGCTACCAACCTGACGTAGAGCCTGGGTTGCCCGATTGTATTCGCTATGGCGGAAGTCGCGTCCACCAATCATCGCTCGGATCTCGCCGGTTTTAACATCCATAACTACCAGTGCTCCCTGGAGATAATCAACCAGCCGGGAAGAAGTGGTGTCAGAAACTGTAATTGAGTCATAACTCCTTTTCGTCGGCTTAAGACGGTAGTTCTGTTCTATCTGGTCAAGCCATGTTATTAGGGCGCGATTAGCAGCAGTTTGGATATTAAGGTTAAGAGTGGTGTGGATTGTGGCGCCTGATTTATATACGAAATCGTAACCGTAACGGTTAATAAGATAACGACGGATTTCTTCAACAAAATAGGGTGCCTCATTTGTAGTGCCTCCCGGGGGTTGGACATTCAGGGGCTGCTTGAGAGATTTTTCCCATTCGTCTTTTTTAAGATGACCGAGACGGTAAAGTTTTGTGAGGAAATAATTACGACGGCGGAGAAGTCTTTCGGGGTAACGGTAAGGGGAATAGGCGGCCGGGTTGGCAATCATTGCTCCGATGGTGGCACATTCTACCGGGTCAAGTCGAGATATATGTTTGCCAAAATATTTTTCGCTTGCCGCTGCTACTCCGTAGATTGATCCACCAAACCATACCTGGTTAAGATACATCTCGAGGATTTCCTGTTTTGAGTAATGGCGCTCCAGTTCAATTGCCAGAACCATTTCTTTTAATTTTCTACTCAACTGACGCTTGGGAGTCAGGAACATTGAGCGGGCGAGTTGCTGGGTGATTGTTGATGCTCCCTGGAGGTTTCTTGGTTTGGTCAGGTTGGCGATGATTGAGCCGGTAACGCGAATCAGGTCAATCCCCCAATGCTGGTAGAATCTTTTGTCTTCTACCGCTACTACCGCATCAATCAAGTAAACCGGGATTGTCTCCAGCGGAACCGGACGGCGTTTTTCCTGAAACAATTCGGCGATTACTCTGCCTTGATAATCAAGTATCCTCGTGCTTGCCGGTGCTTTGAAGTTGGCGATTGTTTCCGGCGTGGGTAGGTCGGTGCGGATGCGGATGTATGCCAGAATACCGAT
>CAKZPX010000264.1 GCA_937139435.1 uncultured bacterium | reverse complement strand
CGCTGGTGACCGAACCCCCCGGGAACTTGCCTTATTACTGGAAGCCGGCAGTCTGCTGGACAGTGCTGAACTGCGACTGAATGACCCCGATTATAAATGTGATGTTCTGATCATTGGCGGAGGCGGTGCCGGTTGTGCCGCAGCGCTGATTGCTGACGACCTGGGAACAAATGTTATCCTGACCACCAAACTCCGTCTTGGTGACGCCAATACGATGATGGCTCAGGGCGGTATTCAGGCAGCAGACAAAGACAATGACTCACCTGCCATTCACTACCTGGATGTTCTTGGTGGTGGACACTTTGCCAATGTGCCCGAACTGGTAGAGGCGCTCGTAACCGACGCCCCGGAAGCAATTCAGTGGCTGGAAGAACTGGGTGTCATGTTCGATAAAAATCCAGACGGTTCAATGAAAACTATCCACGGTGGCGGGACATCAAGAAAGAGAATGCACACCGCCCGTGATTATACCGGTGCGGAAATTATGCGCACACTGCGCGATGAAGTAAAGAGCCGTCCCACAATAAAAGTCCTGGAGTTCTGTCCAGCAGTAGAACTGCTTACCAGCGCTGATGGCGCGGTTACCGGTGCTGTTCTACTTAACCTCAACCTCAGTGGCAATGCACTCTCCCAGAAACCCCACTACATCATCGTGCGTGCTCGCACAGTAATCATTACCTCCGGCGGCAGTGGACGACTACATTATCAGGGATTTCCCACCTCAAACCACTACGGAGCAACCGGAGATGGACTGGTCATTGCCTACCGTGCTGGTGCTCGTCTGAGGTTCATTGATACTATGCAATATCACCCCACCGGTGTTGCCCATCCCCAACAAATCATCGGTCAGCTGGTTACCGAAAAAGTACGAAGCCTTGGCGCCCAGCTCGTTAACATTAACGGAGAGCAGTTCATCTACCCATTAGAAACCCGTGACGTTGTCGCATCCGCAATAATTCGGGAGTGCCGGAACGGCAAAGGAATTACCACCCCGGCTGGCGTTTCTGGCGTATGGCTGGATACACCAATGATTGAAATTATTCGAGGGCAGGGCACGGTAAAACGAGAGTTACCCGCTATGGTTCGCCAATTCGCACGGTTTAACATTGATTTAGAAAAAGAACCCATCCTCGTGTATCCGACACTTCATTATCAGAATGGTGGAGTTGCTATTGATCCTGATTGCCGCACCAACGTCCCATTTTTGCTTGTTGCCGGCGAGGCATCGGGTGGTGTTCATGGACGCAACCGCCTGATGGGTAACTCGCTTCTTGATGTAATTGTCTTTGGACGCCGGGCAGGCGCAACTGCTGCCCGAACCGCTCGGGAAAGAACCGGTAAAATTGAACTCACTCTCAAACATCTGGAAAGGTGGCATGAGGAAATGAAACAGAAAAAAATCGTGCCCATCGCCCGCTCACCATTACTTCTCCCCGATTATCGTAAAAAGGAGGCTTAATTGGACTTTACATTATCAGAAGATGCCGAAATGATTCGGGCAACGGTGCACGAGTTCGTCCGCCGCGACCTTCTTCCGTTGGAACCAAAATTCCTCAATGCCAGAACGCGCAGCGAGCGGGAACAAATTACCCAGGAGGTGACAGCAAAACTGAAGGAAATGGGGCTGTACAGTGCCGGTGTTCCCGAAACATTTGGTGGCAGCGGACTGGGACTAATTGAGACCTGCCTGATTGCCGAAGAACTTTCCACAACTATCATTCCTGTAGAATGGGGGGATTTTACCCCGATTCTTTATGAATGTTCAGAATCCCAGCAACCGGACTACCTCCTGCCAGTAGTTGCTGGAGAAAAACGCTACGCCCTTGCCTTTCGGGAATTAGCAGACTTTACCGCTGCCGAAGAAATGACCACCACAGCAAACCACCAGGGAACAGAATACATCCTGAACGGAATCAAACTCCTTTCCCGCCCCGATTTTGATTTCTGCCTCGTCTTCGCCCGCACCACCGAAGGTATATCATGCTTTATTGTCGATCACGACACACCGGGTGCAGAAATTCGGACCGACGTCAACCCAGCTCATCTTGTTTTAACCAATTGCCTCGTTAGTGAAACAAAACTCCTCGGAAAACCCGGCAATGCCCTTTTACTGGGGCAGAAATGGTTTCCCCTCTCCCGAATCACCCGCAGCGCCGCAATACTGGGGGTATGCACCCGCATCCTTGAAACATCAGCTCAATATGTCCGGGACTGGAAGTCCATGAATGAATCCATCTCCACACGAAAGGAAATCCAGCGCAGCCTGTCGACATTGACCGGTAATATTGAGGCACTCCGCTGGTTAGTTTACCGAACCGCATGGGTTGCCACCACCG
>CAKZPX010000263.1 GCA_937139435.1 uncultured bacterium | reverse complement strand
ATTGTCCGCAACCCCCGGGTATTTCTTTTTGATGAACCACTCTCCAATCTGGACGCAAAACTGCGGGTCGGGATGCGGGCAGAACTCACCCGTCTGCACCGGCAGTTACAGACAACTGTGCTCTATGTTACCCATGACCAGGTTGAGGCGATGACCCTCGGACAGCGGATCGCGGTGATGCGCGCCGGTAAGGTGCTGCAGGTCGCTGATCCGGTCACCATCTACAATCAACCGGCAAACCGGTTTGTTGCTGGTTTTATCGGCTCACCGCCAATGAACTTCTTCACCGGCAGGGTTAGCGGTGGTGACCAACCGGTGTTTGTCCAGTCCGAGTTTAAGTTTGACCTGCCCCGGGCTGCGGTCTCAAAACTGACCGGTGCCGAGGTAATTCTTGGTATCCGTCCGGAAGATGTGCTTATCCGGGCGGATGCGCCAATCAGGGCGGGTGTTGAGGTGACCGAACAACTGGGAAATGAGGCGCTGGTCTATTTAAGGATGGGCAGAGACAATGTGTGTGTTGTCCGCACCGCACCGTCAGAGGCACCAAACCCCGGTGAGACGGTTAACATCACCTTTAAACCGGAAAAACTGCATCTGTTTGACCCGCAGGACGAACGCCGGCTGAATTAGCGCCGGTGCCCCTGAAAGAACTCCCAGATTATTGCGGTGGCATTAATGGCGTCGGTCTTTTTACCAAACACCACCGGTCGGCGCCTGCCACCAGGCCAGGTGTGCCCACCATTGACCACCGTGTAAAGGACAACCCGGACACCATTACGGTGGTTTTTATACACGGTCAATTTTACCGGCAGACTACCACCGGGCTCGGTGAGCCAGGTATCAGCGGGCAACGGGGCGCATCTGTTCCAGTTAACCCAGAAGGCAAGCGTCTGCTCCACACCCAGCACCCTGCCCCGGGGACGGGATAGCGCAACCACGCCACCATGAAACGGAACAACCCGGTCAGCGGTGCCATGAATCATTAAAATCGGGACCGGTGTCCCGGTAGCAGGACAACTGGCAAGGTTTTCCGGCATCGCCGCCGCAACAGTGGCGATAGCAGCAAACCGATGCGGGATCTCACGCCCCAGACGCTGACACATCATCCCGCCATTAGAAATGCCCGCGGCATAAACCCGGCTTGAGTCAACGCCAAATTTCGTAATCAGGGTGTCAATAAGGCTGTTGATAAAACCAACATCATCAACCCCTTCCTGATGGGAACGGAATTCTGCAACCGCCCGACCGTCATTCCAGTGTCGGTTTATCGCCTGCGGATAAACAACAATAAAATTCTCCCTGTCTGCCAGCTGATTAAAACGGGTAAGCCGGGCAACAGATTGCGGTGTGCCACCACCGCCGTGCAGAACAATCACCGCTGGCAATCCACTACGCTTTTTTAACCCGGCCGGGAAATGGGTGGTAAAATAGCGCTCCCTTCCCTGATGGAGAATAGACAGGTGCTGGTCTGTCTGTTGATTGTTAACAACCAGGCTCTTTTTCGCATAACTTACCTTTATCAGGACAAAAAGAAGCGCAACAAGGAACAGGGCAGACAAGACAGCACCCGGACGCATAACAGTAATATTTTACCCGGGGTTCAACCCGCTGACAACTGTTGTTTTGTCATTCCCCCTGATTGTGGTTATTAAAATCTGACTGATATCCTCAACTAAAACCATCGCCAGTACTACGGTTAATCCTGCCCTGATAATAAGGGCAATCCCCGGGACCGCCCGGGGGATAACCCCGGGGTTATCCCCCATCGTACCTGTCTTATTTACATTTTCAGTTACTGAATTTTGCCATAACAGCCGGTAAATAAAGATGTTAAACCTTATCCCACCATAATTTTAACGCATCACCTGCGTTAAAAAATTGGGTCAAAAATCTCAGTATATAATATCCGGGGCAAACCGGTTAATTTTAGATTTACTCCCATTCAGCAAGTACAAAAAGATTTCGGGGGCAGGCATTTTTGCCCGCCCCCGCAACTTCCTCTTCCGTTGCTGGTTATCTCAGATAGACCGCCTTCAGGTTTCTGGACTCATTAGCGCTCTCCAGTCGCAGGATGTATATCCCCTGTGCCAGTTTCTGTCCGGTGTCGTCGCGCCCATCCCAGACAATATTATAATTGTCCGGTTTCATCCGGTTGTTGAGCAGGGTGCGCACCTTTCTACCGGTGCGGTCATACACCGCCAGCGCCACCTGCGCCTCGAGCCGAGCGCGGATCGCCTCCGGCTGCCGCGCCGGCGCCGCCTCCGCCTCGCCGACGAGGCTCTCGATGGTGTTAAGGTGCTGGCCCAGCACGGCGGCCAGGGCGCGCCCCTCCGCGA
>CAKZPX010000262.1 GCA_937139435.1 uncultured bacterium | reverse complement strand
GAACCAGTCCGGTGGTGGTGGAAGGCAGCCCGAGTCGCAATCGGGCAAACCGGAAAGGCAGGAGAAGGGGAGCGGTATGGACCGGGAGCAAGCAGAGCGGATTTTACAGGCGATTGAGAACAAAGAGAAACAGATCCAGGAGCAGGTGCGCCGGCCGCGGGCAAAGCGTCAGGTAGAAAAGGACTGGTAAGGAGAGAAGATGCGCGCCGGATTGGTGATTTTACTTTTACTGGTGAGCGAAATCAGTGCCGGTGAGATTAACTTTACTGCGGAGGTTGACCAGACAACGGTCGGGCTCGGTGAGCCATTGTACCTGACGGTGCGGGTGGCAGGGACAAATATCGGACGGGTGCCCCGACCGGAGTTACCGCAACTGGAGGGGTTTGACAACCTCGGCAGTTCTCAATCGCAGTCAACAAGCATTGCGATTGTCAATGGCAGGGTGACTCAGCAGCAGACGATAAGTTTTGTTTACACCCTGGTACCGAAGAAAACCGGTACACTGGTGATCGGTTCCTGCCGGCTGAGATATGACGGTGTTGAATACACCACCGAGCCGATTACAGTCCAGGTAACAAAGTCCGGCACCGGTCCGTCACCCCGACAGCGCCGGGGAACCGGTCCGGTGACACCCGGTTCACCCTTTGACCTTTTTGACGAACCAGCACCGCAGACCGGGGAGTGCTTTTTAGTTGCGAGTGCGGACCGGACTGTTGTCTATCAGGGCGAGCAGCTGACAGTAACCTGGACATTTTACACTTCTGGTGAAGTTGCCAGTTTGAATATCAAAGAGACACCGGAACTAACCGGGTTCTGGGCGCAGGACATCTATCAGCCCAAAGAGTTGCGTTACGAGAGAAAACAGTATCAGGGGAAATGGTTCTATGCTGCGGTGCTGCGCCGCACCGCTCTTTTTCCCACCACCGCCGGTGAGTTACAGGTGGGGAAGATGACCCTTGCCGGTGAGATGCTCACACCCGGGTTTTTCTTCTCCTCGGCCCGTCCATTTGATGTGTCCTCCCGTCCGATTACAGTTACTGTTAAACCGCTGCCCGAACAGGGAAAACCGGTCTTTTTCAGCGGTGGGGTGGGTGATTTTAAGGTAAGTGCGGTTTTAAGTTCCGATACCAGCAGGGGCGGTGAGCCAGTTACCCTTACGATAGCGGTGACCGGTACCGGTAATCTCGGTCTGGTTGGGGCACCGGTTGTGCCGGATCTACCCGAGTTAAAGGTGCTGGCACCGGAGACAAAGGACAATTTCAGTTACGCCTCCGGAAAACTTAACGGCACAAGAAAGTTTAACTATCCGCTGCTGCCACTCGCTGATGGACGGTTTCGCATCCCGGAGATACAACTGGGGTTCTTTGACCCGCAGACCGGCGGTTATTATACCAGAAAGACGCCCGCGCTGGAGTTTGTTGCGGTCGGTGTCCCGAGCCGAACCGTAACCGATGTTACCGGTAGCCCGGGAATGCGGGTGCTGGGTGCGGATATCCGGCACATCAAGACCGGTAACCGGTTAACAGGTGAGACCGATTTTTGGGGCTGGTGGCTTTTCTATCCTCTCGGGGTGCTGTTGATGGTGGTCGGTCTGGTTGTGGGTGGTCGTCAGCGCCGGTTGCGCACCGACACCTCCTATGCCCGGCGCAGCCGGGCAACCGGTCTGGTGCGCCGGAGATTGAAGGAGGCGGAAAGGTTTCTTGCCGAGAATCGTCAGGCAGATTTCTATTCTGTCATCTATCAGGCGCTGACCGACTACGCTGGCGACCGGTTTAATATTAACACCACCGGTATGACGATACCGGAGTTAGAGGAAACGCTGGTTAAACAGGGCGGTTCCGGTGCGGCGATTGCCCGGCTGGTTGAGGCGCTGAACATCTGTCAAGTTGCCCGGTTTTCACCCGGGACGGTGGAGTGCAATCCGCAGGAACTTTTGCAGAGGGCACGGATGGTGGTAGCAGAGTTATGATGGGAACATTGCTGGTTTTTCTCGTGATTGCGGCGCCGGCACATTTAGATTTCTTCCAGCAGGGTAACGCCGCCTATGAGGCGGGCGACTTTTTCCGGGCGGTGGTTTTGTACGATTCGGCGCTGGGGATTGTGCGGGCAGCAGAGATCTACTATAACCGTGGTAACGCCTATTTCAAACAGGGACAGCTGGGCAGGGCGCTTGCCGACTACCTGCGCGCCTATGCGTTAAAACCGCACGACCCGGATATCAAAAATAACATTGCGTTTGTCCGGCAGTTCCGTCCAGACAAAAACTACTCCGCAACGAGTCCACTTCTGAATATCATCCGCAGCGCCTTTACCATCCTGTCGGTGGGTGTAACCGGGCTGGCATGCGGTCTGGCATTTTTCCTTCTGGGTCTGGCGGTTGCCCTTTTTCTCATCAGCGGTAAAAGGGTTTTCGGATTTATCTCTCTGGGGCTGGCGTTAGTTTTTCTCTACCTCCTGCTGGCGGTGTTCTTCTGGCAGGGGCTGGTCAATCCGGCTCAGGCGGTGGTGGCTGTGCCGGAGGCGATTCTCCGTTCTGGACCGGGTGCCGAGTACAAGGAGATTGCCACGGTGCACGATGGGCTGGAGGTGCGGATAATTGAGGAACGGGCGGGTTACCGGTTAATTCAGATGCCGGGCGGTCTGGTTGGCTGGGTGGAGCAGGAAGCGGTGGAGCGGGTATACAGCGAGAATAGAAAAGGACAATATCAGTAGTTTTTTACCGGGCGCGCGCTCGTAGTAAGAATGGTTTTTATTTCATCAAAATAAATCTACCTTCAGTTTTTTCTCCCCGACGGTTAATTGATAGAAGTAGATGCCGGCAGGGATGAGGGATGATGGGGTTGCCCGGGAGATGGGCAATTAAAAACAAAATAACAAGATAACGCCTCATTTTTTCTTTCCTTTTTTGGTTAACCACTTCTGATTATAGAAGCGAGGCTGAAAAGGTCAAATCCCATTTTGCCCGATAGCGGTGATTCAGGTTTTTCGGTAATCGTTGACATATTAGAGAATTAAAGTAGAAAATTAGGGATATGAAGGAAACGCAAACTGAGCGCCGGGTGCGGGTGTGTGTGGTGGGTTCGTTTATGACTGACCTGGTTTTCCGGGTGCACCGGTTTCCCCGTCCGGGCGAGTCAATGCCCGGTGAGGAGTTCGGGCTTTTTCTGGGCGGTAAGGGGTTTAATCAGGCGATCGCCTGTCATCGGCTCGGTGCTGAGGTGATAATGGTGGGCAGGATTGGCGCTGACTATTTTGGCGAGCTGTTTCTAAAGAAGATGGCCGAGGAGGGGATGAGCACCGAGTTTGTCTGGCGCGACCCGGAGATGGGCACCGGTGTTGCCTGTCCTTTGATTGACGCATCAGGTCAGAATGCGATTATCGGGATTTCCCGGGCAAATCGCCGGATAGACCGGGAACAGGTTGCGGCGGCAAAGGAGGAGATTGCCCGGGCAGATGTGTTGATGTTGCAGTTTGAGATTCCGCGTCAGATCTCTTTTCAGGCGGCGACAATTGCCCGCAATGCCGGCAAGACTGTGCTTCTGGACCCGGCACCTTTTCACAACATTGAACTACCGATTGACCAGCCGATAGATTACATTGTCCCGAACGAGATTGAGGCAGCAGAGCTTGCGCAGGGCGATTCAATTGATAACTGGGCGATAGACGAGTTAAAGCGAGGCAGGCAGGCGGTGGTTGTTTCAGTTGGTGCGGATGGAGCGGTTGTGTATGACCGGGAGGGCAGGCGCCGATTGCCGGCGTTTTCGGTAAAGGTGGTGGACTCTACCGGTGCCGGTGATGCGTTTCGTGCCGGTCTGGCGGTGAGTCTGGCACAGGGCAAGGACATTGATACCGCAGTACGTTTTGCCAATGCCTGTGGCGCCCTGGCGACAACGGTACTCGGTGCGGAACCATCAATGCCGGCTTTAGAAGAGGTGGAGAGTTTTCTTGCCCGACAGGGAGGATAGATGATATTCATTGACAGTGCGGTGATTGATGAGGTGCAGCAGGCGATAGCGCTGGGGTTTGTGCGGGGGTGCACGACCAATCCGGCACTACTGGCAGGGGTGAAGGAGAAGCCCGAGAGTGTAATAAAGGAAATTGCCCGGATTGTGCCCGGACCGGTGTTCTATCAGTTAACCGCTAACAGTGTCAGCGAGCGGGATACGGAGGCACACCGGTTTTACTCCATCGCGCCGGACAAGATTGTGCTTAAGATACCGGCGACAACCGAGAATATGGCACTGGTTACCAGACTGGTGCCAGAAATCCCCTGTGCGGCAACCGCGGTGTTCAGTGGTTACCAGACTTTGCTGGCGATTGAGGCAGGGTGCACCTATGTTATCCCTTACGTTAACCGGGCGACCCGTCTGCTGGGTGACGGGATTAAACTGGTGCGCGAGATGGCTGATGTGATAAAGGCGACCGGCAGACCGGTGGAGATTGTTGCAGCCAGTGTCAAGGCACCGGAAGAGGCGGCGCAGGCGTTAATCGCCGGTGCCCATCATTTAACCCTGCCCCTGGCGGTTATCTCTGCCCTGGGTGAGCATCCGCTTTCCGAAGCGGCGATTGAGGAGTTCGGTCGTGTAATAGCAGGAGGATGCTGAGAGCTTGCATTTAAAATTTTTCCGCAGTGCGCTACTATTTACTTTTTAATTATAACAATCTTATGGAATTTTTTGTTGTCAACGGTGGCAAAGTACACCCCGGGGTTAAGAAGGGAGATGTTGTTAAGCCCGGGTGGTAAATTCAGTACCCGGCGACCGTTGATGTCCAGGAGAGCGGTTTCTGTCTCTATGTGTAAAATACCACTGGTAATGGGTGAGCGTGTCTTTGTTTTCTCAGCGCCGGTTTTTAAAGTGTCCTCAGTACCCACTGGCGGCAGTCGGACTTCTACTGATTCCATAGATGGGTGACCGTAAATTGAGTCACCAAAGCAGTAGCTGAAGTTCCAGTCGCTGGTGTCGTTGTGCAGATAACGTTCCAGGTAGGCGGTTAGATGCCGCCGGATGATAAGTTGATGGGTTTGGCGGCTGATCCGGGAGGTGCCGCCGTTCTCCCAGAAGTAGGAGTAATCCATTACATAACCGTGGTTAGCACCGGCGATCACCGCAAATGTGCCCGGTGGTGGTGCTGAATCCCAGTACGCCTCCCGGATATCCGGCCAGGGTGCGATATTGTCAACGCTGCCGGCGAGTATTAACTTCGGGATGGTGATATTCTGGGACCTGGTTGCGGGTGTGGTCTGGGGGCTATGAAGTGCTGCCACCACCCGGAGCGTATCGTTAAGTCCGAACCGGTCAGCAGCGAGCAGCGCCAGTCCACCGCCCATTGAATGCCCGGTAAACGCCCATGACCAGCGGTTCAGTTTACGGTAAAAGTGGTCATCGGGAACGGTATCCAGATTGGCAATCCAGCGGGCAACATCAACCATCAAACGTGCCCGGCGTTCATGCTCAGGGTTGATGAGCGGGTTGGAGATTGTGGGCAGACAGACGATATAACCCCAGCTGGCAAGGTGCTCAGCATAGGAGTAGTACCGGTCAATCCCCATCATCCAGCCATGTCCGAAAACAACAATTGGTGCGGGGATTGCGCCCGGTGGAAAAACACCGGCGGAATCAGGGAAATAGATGCGGGAATTAAACATTGTTTCGTCGGTGCCGGGGATGTCCTCAATGCGGTAGTTGAACAAAAAGCGCCCCGATATTCCATAGTCCCGGTTCTGGGCGATAAGCAGTACCGGAAAAATGATAAACAGTAACACAAGGGAGGATTTTACTCGCTGGTGAATCATTATTTTCTTCTTATTGGTTATGTGTTTGATGTGGCTATTCATTTTGGTTTTCCCTTAGCATGTTGGCTAATTCCTATTTATTAATGACAACCTTTGCGATGCAGCGAGCTAAATTTTTTCTATTTTTAACAAAATAAACACCTGCCCCGAGACGAGAAATATCGTTAAAACCGGGTTTCAGTTCAATTACCCTGTTACCACTGGCGTTGAAAAGACAGAGTTGCGAGTTAATGAAAAAGGCAGGAGGCAGGAGAAGTGTTTGGCGGCTAACTGTAATAATGCCGGGCTGAACCGGTGTCTCATCATCTAACCCCAGCCCCTCAACGAAGAAACTATCAACCGGACTGGCGACCATTGCCATGCCATCGTTGAAAAGAAAGAAAAATCGGCGCCATTCCACCTGAAATCCGGACAGGGTAACAGTGAAGTTAACCCCGTTGGAATAGTTATGTCCCGAGGGGATCAGTTCAAAGGTGTCATCGTCGACAATCAACGCGTGGATTAAAGGCAGATTATTGTCGGCGTCCAAATAGTGCACTGAGAAGAAAAACTGCGTTTCACCGGTACCGCGGGTGGGTCGGACCCGGGGTGTTGAAATCTGAGGTGGTGTATTCTGTCCCACGGTCATCAGTTGTGTCTGGCTGCCAAACCACAGCGTTGGTACTGTGGTGTCTTTAAGCGTGGCACCGGTTGCGGTGATGGTCTGGGTGTTAGCGGCAGCAACCAGATAGCCGGCGGTGTTGGGCCAGGGACCAAAGCGGGTGTCACGGGTCAAAGAATCAATACGGCAGCGCATGTCAAGGCGATTGCCGGATGTTTGGTATTCAATATCGCTGATTTTTGTTGGTAGCGCTCCAGTATAACGGTTGATGGCATAAAGCCCGAACTGCATTATTGGCCAGGCGTTAACATACACTGGTGCAAATATCCAGGAGTCGGAGGGTGCATCAGGGTTCACAAAACCCACCGCATAACTGTACCATTTCAATAGCCCCCCTGAGGTTGGCCAGGAATTGTAGTTGTTGGTGATTCGGAAGTAGAAATAAGTGTCAGAGTAACCTAACCAGAGACCGGTTAGGTCCAGCCAGGGACCCTCAGGATTGTTAAATGTGTCACCTGCTGGTTCAATTGCTACCCAGGACAAAAGGTTATCTGGGGGTGGCCAGACATCATTAGTATTACACGGCGATTGAGACGCCCGGAGCGGTTCTTTATCTGCTTGAAGGTAGTACCACACTGTTCCCGATGCCGGGGACAGGAAATTACCCTGCCAGGTATTTTCGTATCCGGGGAGTTGAATGGTTTCCATAGGTATTTCGGTCCACGAAGCCTGATTATTGGTTGAATAAAACAGGCGGACAGAAGTACTGTCCTGCGGGAATATATTGATATCAGTATTAACCTCGATAACGCTGTTTGGAGACGGGGCGGAGTTACAGATGTTTTCAAAACCGGTTGCCGGGCTAAATACCGATATAAATAATATAAGAATATTTCTGGTTACTATGCCTGGTCCGCTATTTTTTTTCTGCTGTTCGGATTTCTTATCCCGGGTGGGCACTTTTAATTTCACAGGCACCTCTCTAACGTACCTTGGTAATATAATAGATCATTATATTTTACTGTCAAAATCGTTCCACTCTTATTAATGTCGGTTAATTTGGTGTGTCTCGAACGATTTTATTCCGGAGGCTGTTTATCCTGGGTGGGATGGGTGGATTGCCTTTCAGTCGGGGTTACCAGTTCGGGTACCCGGTGGGCGGACTTTTCTGACTGGCGTTTTGTGAGTTCAAACAGGACAACCCAGACAAGGGCAGAAAATACTATGAGACTGCCGGTAAGGAGCGGCCGCTGGGGTAAGGCGATGACTAAAAAGTCATACAATCCGTGAGCGAGGATTGCCAATAGCAGTCCGGTAACACTGAGGAGGTTTGCCCGGGGTTCATCTTTGGCAAACTTTGCCTCGCCGAGAAAATAACCCATCAGGACGCCGTAGAAGGCGTGACTAGGAACAGCCATAAGGGCGCGCAGGATGCCGGTGCGGAGACCACCGAGCACCGTTGGTGTGAAGATGTAAAGTATGTTTTCCAGAGCAGCAAAACCCAGGGCAACAGCGGTAGCATACATTATGCCGTCATAAGGTTCATCAAATTCAGGTCGGTGGTAACAGTAAAATCGGACAACAAAGAATTTCCATAACTCTTCTACCAGCCCGATAACAAAGATGGTACCGAGAAAGATGTTTAACAGGTCAAAAGGGGGGGACAAAAGTCCGGTTAGTCGTTGTAACAGCCGGGATGTTACCGAAGCGGGTAGAGTAACAAATGCCCCCAGGATTGAGGCAACAAATATTGGCCAGAAGGGTTCTTTTTTGTAGCGGTTGCGAAAGTAGAAGAAAAGTAGCAGTAAAAAACTCGGTAAAATAGCGATGATGAGAAGAAGAAATACCACAGTTTATTTTCTCCGGATAGAATGGGGAGTCAATTGTGGGATAGATTAAGGGGCTTGATAACTTTTAGAGCAATTAAGAACGAGATGATAAAGGTGTAAATGCCGGCGATAATAACATGGGTAAGAATTTGATTCTTTTGGCGGTCCGGTTTATTCTGATCGACCAGTTGAAGGGAGATTTTAGTGGGCAACATATGCAGAGTGGCGGTGTGCATCATAACGATTCCCAGGATGTTTGTGAGCCAGTAACTGATGATCATGCCCGGGGCAAAGAGCCGGGTATCAATAACACTGAAAACACTGCCCAGAAAATAGGCGATGGGGAGGTTAATAACCACATCGTTCCACCAGGAAAACGGAGAGAGGATGTAGCCGATGGTGAATACCAAACCTGCCAGTATCTTTTGCCACGCTTCATAAGAATCGCCTGTTTAATTACTTATTATAAAACTTTAAACATAGCGGGCAATTTGTGTTGGCTTGACCGGGGTTAAGATTAAGCATAAGATAAAACCGATGCGACTACTTTTGGTTAACTGGCGCTGTATTAGGCATCCGGAGGCGGGCGGTGCCGAGATATATCTCCAGGAGATATTTAAACGACTGGTGCACCGTGGTTACGAGATAACTTTATTGTGTGAGAGGTTTCCTGGCTCCAGCCCGGAGGAGATGCTGGATGGGATAAAGATAATCCGTCGGGGAGCAAGGTTCACCTTTAACTGGACAGTTTACCACACTATCAACCGGATAGTCAGGGAGGATAGGTACGACCTCGTGATTGACGACCTGAATAAAATTCCTTTTTATTCTCCCTGGTTTGTTGACCGCCCGGTTCTTGTTTTGTTAATGCATCTGTTTCGGGGGAGCATATTTAAAGAGGTTTTTGCTCCGCTGGCTGGGTATGTGTATCTGGCGGAGAGTTTGATCCCGCTCGCCTATTATGGGTGTAATTTTGCGGTGCTGTCTGATAGTTCTAAAAATGATTGTGTCCGGCTGGGCATTCCGGAGGAGCGGATAACGGTTGTTCCACCTGGCACCGATTTCGGGCGTTACTCTCCGGATCCCAGTGTGCAACGGGAGCCGATTGTGCTCCACGTCGGCAGGTTGAAGCGCTATAAATCAACCGAGCATCTCTTTTATGCAGCGCGGCTCTTAAAGGAAAGGGGATGTTCGTTCCGGGTGGTGGTAGTAGGAACCGGTGATGACCTGCCGCGCCTGCAGGGGGTTGTAAGGGAATTGGGTATTGGTGATATTGTTCAATTTACCGGATTTGTTAGCGAGGAGGAGAAGATTAACTGGTATCGGCGCAGTGCTCTTTTGGTAGAGAGTTCGGTAAAG
>CAKZPX010000261.1 GCA_937139435.1 uncultured bacterium | reverse complement strand
ATATTCCAGCACCGTAACCGTAACCGCATCAATCGCACCGGGTGACAGTTATCTGGTGAACACCTTCGACATCTGGGTGCCGACAACCTCTGGCTCCTATCCGGTTAAATGCTCCACCCGGTTAACCACCGATGGCAACACCGGTAACGACAGAAGGACCGGCACTGTGATGGTTGTGGACTTTGTTGAGAAGTTTGACATAACAAATGGCAACTATCGGGGTGTCAATGGCTGGACATGGCGTCGTCCCGCTGCACCCCGACCACCAGCGCCCTCCTTCCCCAATGTTTGGACCGACCCGGATTCAGGTCAATATGATGACAACTCGGTGGACTCATTAATCTCCTGCACCTATATTGCGACCCAGAACAACCCGACCCTGATGTTCTCTCACTGGATGGACGCCGAAACTTACTGGGATGGTGGTGGTGTTTACTACTCAACTAATGACGGTGCGAGCTGGACACTGATGTATCCGGACACAACCGGTGGACGGAGACCGTATTACGGGACACTTTCCACCGGTCATATCGGCTGGTCTGGTACTTTCCCGTGGGAGATAGCGGTTTTCCAGGTGCCGGTAACCGACGGCACACCTTTCCGCATCCTCTGGCTGTTCACCTCTGACGGCTCGATCGTTTATAATGGCTGGATGGTGGATGATGTTGCGGGAATCGGGTTCCGTAAGCCGGTTGATGTTGCCGCAACCCAGATCCTGGTACCGACCGGGACAATCCCATACGGTGTGCCGGTTGTGCCCAAAGCGGTGGTCTGGAACTATGGCTCTGGTGTCCAGAGCTTTGATGTCAAGTTTGACATCGGCACAGTGTACACCAGCACCAAGACGGTAACCGATCTGGTACCGAACAGCTATGTTGAGGTGGAGTTTGACCCCTGGACACCGCTTGTCGCAGGCACATTTGCGACCAAGTGCTCCACAAGGTTATCAACCGACGAGATCCCGGGCAACAACAAGGTAGAAGGCTCGGTGTTTGTGTATCTGGTTGATGTCCAGCCCACAGTAATCGTCCAACCGATCGGCACGGTTGACTCCGGAACGGTTATCGCACCGAAGGTGCGGGTGAAAAACAACGGCTCCCAGAACGCATCCTTCTATGTCCGGCTTCAGATTGGCACCGGTTACAACCAGCAGCGTCTGGCTGTTGGTGTGCAACCGGGTGAGGAGCGACTGGTAACCGGATTCCCGAACTGGACTGCGACTCCGTCTGGCACATTCCAGGTGCGGTGCACCACGATGCTCTCCGGTGATATGATACCGGAAAACGACCTGCTGACCGGTGAGGTTACGGTTATTTACACCGATGTGGCGGTGACCGGTATTGTTGAGCCGACGGGCATTGAATACCTCAATGAGCCGGTGACGCCGACCGCTAAGGTGCGCAACAACAGCAGCATAGCGAAGACGTTTGACCTTTACTTTGTGATTGCCGATGAACAGGGCACTGAGGTTTACAACGGGACTGAGGCGCTGGACTTAGGCCCGGGTGACGAGGTTACGTATGCGTTCAACACCACCTGGACACCGACCACAGCGGGCAACTACAATGCGACCTGCTGGGTGGCGGTTGCCGGTGATGCTGATCCGAGCAATGACACGGCACGGGTTGCCTTTACCGTCATACCCCGTTACGAGCCGGGCTGGAAGGAGATGGCATCAATTCTCGGCGAGGTGAAGGACGGTGGCTGGCTGGCGATGAATCCGGACAACGGTCTCATCTATGCGGCGCGCGGTAACAAGTCCGGTGACTTCTACTCCTATGACCCGAACGCCGATACCGCTGGCAGCTGGACAGCGCTGGCGTCAATTCCGGCAAG
>CAKZPX010000260.1 GCA_937139435.1 uncultured bacterium | reverse complement strand
AGGGAGGTTTATTGAAACTCCTTAGCTCCGCAGGTGAGCGACGCAGTAGAGATACCGCAACTGTGCCTGTTTTTAAATTCGAAGCGGAACTGGAACCGGTTTTAACGGTTTTGGGAAACTGGGTGCTGGTGAACCATTTTGCCGTTAAGAGTTTGTGGTATTCTAATGAGTTAACAATTGCTGAGCTTTATCGTATAGGCGGAATTTCTTCAATTCGGGGATATGGGGAGGGAATATTTATTACAAAGAGAGCGGGGTGGTGGAATTGTGAATTGCGCTACAATTTTAATGGTTCCGGTCGTGCGGCAGTTTTCTTTGACAGCGGGATTTATCAATCAGCTAACGGAATTTATAACAAAATCTTTGGGTATGGCATAGGTGGACACTGGAGTACGAGAATTGGTGTCCTGGGGATTAATTATGGGATAGCGTTAGGGGAAAATCTCTTTCGGGGTAAAATACATTTGGTTTTTGAAAGGGGATTTAGATGAGATGGTTAGACGTTGTTGTTTTAAGTTTGGTTCAGGGGGTTACAGAGATTTTTCCTGTTTCCAGTGATGGACATCTGACAGTTTTACAGCGCATCTTGAACGTGCCCGCCGATATTCGTTTAAATCTTACTGCGACGCTCCATCTTGGGACAGCGTTAGCCATTCTTTTATTTTTTCGTAACAAAGTAAAAGAGTTGGTGCTGGGTGCATTTGTCGGTGACGATGAGCGTCGGCGTAAGAACTGGTTTCTGCTGTTCTTGGTGATTATTGGGACGATGCCCACAGCGTTTGCCGGACTTTTTCTGGAAAAATGGGTGGAGAAATTTTTTGTCTCCGACTCTTTCCTGATAGTAGGACTATTTTTTTGATCAACGGACTTTTGCTTATTTCTACCCGATTTGTCCAGCATAGAAATGCTTTCCAAGAAATTAACTGGCGACACGCACTGATAATCGGCATATTTCAGGTGGCGGCAATTCTTCCGGCAATTTCTCGTTCCGGAATCACAATCAGTTTGGGGTTGTTAATGGGTTTGAACCACCGAGATGCTTTTGACTTCTCTTTTCTGCTGGCGATACCAATTACTCTGGGGGCAGCAGCATTTGAGCTGGTTAAAATGGATTTTAGCACAATATCTGTGGTGGCGGTATTACTGGCTATTTTAAGCGGTGGCGCGGTCAGTTTTCTGATGCTGACTTTTCTGCGGAAATTGGTTTTGGGAAAATACTTTTATATTTTTGCCTTCTATTGTTGGACAATAGGAATTTTAGTTGTTTTATTTTTGCGTTAATTTATTATTTATTAGAGTAAACGCTCGATGTTAGCATTTAACACGTTGATTCTTCTATCTTTTTCGATTAGATTGACAATTTTGCTCTGACTCTGTTGAATCACTCGCCACTCAGTATTAACCAGAACAACCGCTATTTTTGACCGCTGCCACTGGTCTTGATAATCTATTTCACAGAGGGCGATATTGAAAGACCGACGCAGTCGTTCAGTGATACTGGACAGTATCCGTCGTTTGTCTTTTAAGGACATACTGTTTCCCAGAAAACAATCAATAATAAGCAATCCAACATGCATATTTTTCTTGGAGAATTAACCTGTGCCTATCCATTGTTGATGTTAGATTAAAGGCGTTCTTTTTTTAATTCTTCAATCTGATAGAATTCTAATACATCGCCCACCTGCAAATCGCCTATATCTTTAATCCCAATACCGCATTCATAACCAGCCGTAACTTCCTTAACATCTTCTTTGAATCGTCGTAGAGAAACAACCTCGCTGTTAAATATTTCTTGGTTTTGCCTGATGACGCGGGCAAAAGCACCTTTCGTAACTTTCCCTTCTGTAACAAGAGAACCAGCAATATAGCCGTACCGAGAAGTAGAAAAAACCTGACGGACCTCCGCCCGTCCCAATACCACCTCTTTTTTCTCAGGTTCCAGCATGCCTAACATTGCTGCACGAACGTCATCAATTGCGGCGTAAATTATCCGGTAAGTGCGTATTTCCACGCCTTCACGTTCGGCAAATTGTCGGGCATCGGCAAGAGGGCGTACATTAAACCCAATGATAATGGCGTCCGAAGCCCTTGCCAGCAGGACGTCATTTTGTGTTATTGCACCTACACCAGAGTGAATTACCCGTACTCGCACTTCATCAAGAGATAATCCCTCTAATGCGTCCTTGAGTGCCTCAGCAGAACCGGAAACATCGGTTTTGAGAACAATTTTCAGTTCTTTTACCTGCCCCTGGGCTATTTG
>CAKZPX010000259.1 GCA_937139435.1 uncultured bacterium | reverse complement strand
AACAGAAGTCCCTGGGGCTTCACATTGCGACG
The DNA here is from genome assembly GCA_937139435.1 of uncultured bacterium. GTDB lineage: Bacteria > Hydrothermota > Tepidihabitantia > Tepidihabitantales > Tepidihabitantaceae > Tepidihabitans. The sequence continues at coordinate 3,949 of CAKZPX010000259.1, read as the reverse complement.
CTGATTTAACAGTTCTTCAAAAATAATCCGTTCATGTGCTGCATGTTGATCCACAATCACATAACCGGAGGCTACCTGAGCAAGAATATAAGTGTTATGTAACTGCCAGAAATCGCTCGGTGTAACCTCTTCCCGAATCATACCCACCTGTTGAAATAAACCCGTATCCTCCAGTTCTGCCCGACGTTTAATCCCCAACCCCCTCCTCACCGCCTCAGAAATAAAATCAAACAGGAATCGTTCATCAGCAAATTTCACCTCCTGTTTAGTGGGATGGATGTTGACATCAAGATGCACCGGGTCGGTTTCAATGAACACGATGAAATTCGGATTGCTGCTGGAAGAAATTGGTCCGTAGCCATCATAAACAGCACGGGTAACAGTCTGACTTCTTACCGGACGCCGATTCAGAAAGACCGCCTGAACATCATAAAATCCCTTTACCTGACTGGGGTCAGCAAAAAATCCATGTAAACTGAGTAATGGGTTATCAACCCGAAATTCAACAAACGACTCTACTACCGTTCGCTCAAAAAGCGCTTTTAGTCGCTCGCGCAGCAATGTTGCTGGCGGCAGGTTGACCAGCACCCGGTCATTGCTAATCAATTCAAACCCGACATCTGGAAAAGCCAGTGCGTAGTTGCGGAAAACATCCGTTACTAACCGTAACTCATAATTGTCCGACTTCAAAAATGCCCGCCGCACCGGAAGGTTAAAGAAAAGCGCCTTTACCGTTACCGTTGTCCCGCGTGCCCGGGCTGTTTCGGCAATTTCTTTAATCTCACCACCTTCTACTTCCAGACGGGTCCCGACCACGGTTTCATCGTAATTCGTCTCTATTGCCATCCGGCTTACCGCACCGATCGCTGCCAGTGCCTCACCCCGAAAACCGTAACTTTTAATCCGCCTCAGGTCTTCTACAGAATTGAGTTTACTGGTGGCGTAACGGGCAACCGCCAGCCGAACATCATCGCGGCTCATTCCACAACCATCGTCGGTAACTCTGATAAAGTTCTTTCCCCCGGCTTTTACTTCAACTTTAATGCGCTTTGCCCCGGCATCAATAGCATTCTCCATCAACTCCTTTACCACTGACGCAGGGCGCACAATTACTTCTCCAGCCGCAATGGCACGAACCACATCTTCAGGAAGCAATCTAACCGGCTTTCTAACCATATTTAATTTACCCCTGATATTTTTCCAGCTCTAATAACATCCCATCACTCGCTGCTACAACCTCTACCCCGGTTATCTCGGCCAGTTCCCGAGCAATTTTCCACGGTTTAGCACGAATCATCGTCATGCCAAAATGGGTCATAATCGCCAGTCTGGGTTTCATTACCTGGATTAACTCTTTAACTTCCGGAAGATGAAGATGGTCTAAGTTTGAAGGGGTATACCGGACAACATTAAAAATAACCACATCTGCCCTATAATGTTCTGCCAGTTCCGGAAAATAAGCGGTATCCGCAATATACGACACACTTATCCGCGGAGACTTAAATCGGAACCCGTACACCTCGCCACGGTGTCGGTGTCTTACCGGACAAACAAACTCTATCGGACCTATCTGATATCTTCCACCTTCTTTGATAACAACAACCCGCTCCAGAAACTCTCTTAGATAACGCAAGACCACCGGGTCATCTCCCTCCAGCGCCTCCTCCGGGGTCGCACCAATTGCCCAAATCCCGTCAGCGTCGTAGACTGCATACATGGTCATGTACCTCGCTTTCCTGCGTATTGGCTACTCTCACTATCCATAGTGTACTATATAGCGTGCAGAAATGCAAGGGGTAGCGTACAAAAATATCGAAAAAACGCAGTTCGGAAATCGGCGCCGGGGCCGCGCCACGTCGACCGGTTATATATCCCGTTTGAATGCTCGCGTTTGATTTAAAGTTTTTGCGCGCGTGACCCGCGCACCGTTCCCCACGGTGGAAACTTGTAGAGATTTGACCTCCCCTACCGTCTCCGCCGCGGCTCCGGGGGTAGATAGTCTCCCAGGAGCTCCCGTATCCGCTCCACCATGGCCGGCGGTATCGTCCGGTGTCCCGCCTCCCACCTAGATACTGTCGATTGGTGTACCTCGAGCAGGCGGGCGAGTTCCTGTTGGTCTATCCCGGCGTCTATCCGGGCCCGCCGGACCTGCTCATGGAGCGGGATCCGTTCTGCCCGGTGCCAGTGTCTGAGGGGAGCCATCCTCATCGGTCCTGTCCTCTGGAGCTCCTTGCGGGCTCTCTCGTTAGCATCCGCTCTCCGGTAGAGGCGGATGATAGGGTTGTCTCGCGGGGCAGCCGCGAGGTCGCTTAGGACCACCGAGGAGGGCGTTCCTAATGGGTGGCGCTCCGTTTCTATGGCAAGGCCCAGGGGACTGTCCGCGAGGGCCTGTAAGTCTACCAGCAGTTTCCTCCGCCAATGGTGCCCGATGTAGCCGGCCTTCCGCTTCCAGGTGGAGAGCCTGTAGCCCCTGTTTGCTTTGCCGTTACAGGCGACGAGACCGGCTTTCTGGAGGTCCGCGGGCATCCGTCGTAGTGGGGTGGTTTCTATGAGAATCGTCTCTGATAATCCCTTGCGGGCTGCACTCCAGCCCTGGGCCTCCCTCCAGCGGGTGAAATGCGGGAGGGAGGGGTAGTAGGTCTCCCGCTCTTTCTCCGCCAGGGCCGCTTTGAGGGCGAGCTCCTGTTTCCGCTTGGTCTCTGCCAGGAGGCGGATAGCATCTTTTCTCCAATGGATTTTCCCCTCCTCGTCCTGGGCGTAGGGCTGTATCTGCATTATGTAGGCGGCGTTCACGCCCACGAAGAAAAAGTCGCAGGGCCAGCGCCCCACAGCAGCGAGGTGGAGAGCGAGGCCGGCGTTTCCGGGCTCCTCCCGCCGTCCGTCTATGACGGCGGAGACGAAGTTCGCCCCTTCCCTCTCCTTGCCGTTCTCGTCTCGGACTACGTACTCGACGGTAGAGAGGGCGCGGAGTTTCCGGAGAATCGCTGGCCGCCAATGGGCGTCGTGCGCCCTCGCGTAGGGCCGGAGAGTCTCCGGACTGAGGACCACAGCTCCTACAGGACCTACCCACACCTCGAGTCCATCCGGGAAGCGAACGCAGCCGCGTGCCCAGGCGTCCTTCTGTTCGCTCCAGGCTCTCCATACCTCGAGGTAGAGGCCCAAACAATCATAGGTGGAGACCTCCTCTATCCGCTCCCGGAGCTCCTCGAGGAGCTCCTCCATTTCTCGGAGTTGCGCCTCGTGTTCCGCCCGCTCCTCCTCGAACAGGGAGGGCTGTTGCCAGCGGAGTTTCTGGAGGGCTGCAGTCACTATCCGCTCGTCCTGCTGGTACCGCTCGAGGAGTTCCCGAATGAGGCTGGCTCCGGGCTGGATTGCGTAGACCTCGTTCCCCCTCCTCTCCAGGACGAGGAGGGGCCCGTCTCGGTACGGTCCCTCCTGGCGAGCGAGGAGGTCCCGGTAGCCCGGAGCCGTCCGCCCCTCGAAGCGGACGGCGGGCTCCATACGGCCGCCCGTCTCCGCCGGCCATAGGTGGAGTCTGGTCTCTACCGTTGTCTCGTAGTGGTCCCCCACGAGCGTCGATACGGTCTCTCGTTGGAAGCCCGGGCGCCGGACCACCTGGAGCCCAGGCCCGCCCGCCTCTGTGGAGAGGGACTGCTCGAAGGTGGTCCATACGAGCTCTACCGCCTTCCGCTCCAGACCGGGGAAGGCCCAGACCGCGCTCCCGTCTACCTCGTGGAGGAGATACGGGGGAGCGGTGAGATCGGGAATGGTCTCGGGGAGGGTCTCCAGGTAGGCACTCCAGCGGGCGGCGAAGAGCCGTTGTGCCTCTCTGAGGCTCGCCTCCCCGTAGTGAGGGTCCAGGTTTGGGTAATCTCCGTATAGGTAGCGAGCCCCCAAGGCCCGCTCCAGCGACAGAGCTATAAGCCCCTGGGAGTACCGCCGCGGGACC
>CAKZPX010000258.1 GCA_937139435.1 uncultured bacterium | reverse complement strand
ACCCCGAATAATATTGTGTCCGGATACGCTGACTTTCAATAAAATCACGCAAAATCTGTTTATGGTCAAAAACCAGTTGCCAGTTTTCAATCTCATTTAAATCAACCAGCTCAACTTTTCTGGCATCATCACCCGCCTGCGGCTCTCCATCGCCCCGGGCGACAAACACTACCGAAACACAGTGCCCCCTGGGATCTCTTCGTGGGTCGGAATACACTTTAAACTGCCGCAGTGCTATCAAATCCACGCCGACCTCTTCTTTTACCTCCCGACGAACCGCTTCCTCTACCGTCTCTCCGTAATTCACGAACCCACCCGGCAATCCCCAACCATAGGGCTCGTTCTTGCGTTCAATCAGCACCACCTTTTCTCCAAACAGTACAATGCAGTCAACTGCCAGATTGGGTTGTTTATACTTCATTTAAATACTCCCTTAGCGCTTCAGACCATGGTCTTAACACCCTGCCAAATCGGCGTTTAAAATTCCGATTCTCCAGCACAGAAAAATGCGGACGCGGCGCGAGACGTCCGCTCTCTTTGCTCGTAATCGGTATTATCTTACAATCTCCTCCGGTTAGTTTTATAATCTCGCATGCCAGTTCATACCAGGAACACCAGCCCGAGTTTGTTAAATGATATATACCGTAGTAATTGGAACAAGCCATAGTTAACAGTGGCGCACATAGATCATGGGCATAAGTGGGAGAACCAATTTGGTCGTTAACCACCCTCAGCTCTTTTTCTTTTAGTGACCTCTGGCGGATAGTATCAACAAAATTCTTTCCATATCTACCAAACAACCAACTGGTGCGAACAATAAACCACTTTTTACAAAGCCGGCGAACCGCCTGTTCGCCCATCAATTTTGTCCGACCATACACTGATAAAGGAGCTGTTGGGGTATTCTCTTGATATGGCTGTTGCATTCTTCCATCAAAAACGTAATCCGTTGACATATAAACCACTTTACATCCTATTTCTGCTACCCCCAGTGCTATCGTCCATGTCCCATGAAAGTTAACCAGTGTTGCCCGCGCCGGGTCTGCCTCGCAACCGTCAACATCAGTCCAGGCAGCAAGATGAAAAATAACCTCTGGAGCCACTGAGTGCATCTCATTGATGGTTTTTTCTACCTCGGTAATATCGTGTTCGGGAATGTCCCATTCTATCACCTCAGCACCCACGGAACGCAGATAATTCACCAGCTCTCTGCCCAGAAGTCCTCGGGCACCGGTTACAAGACAGCGCATGGTTTCATAATTAACGTATTATTAAAAGACAAGAACCGGATAGACCCTATGACACGGCAGATATGATACGGGCGATCTCAGTAATAAGTTCTTCTTTAGTGTGGTTTAAAAGGGCATCAAGAGAAAAGTCGATCTCTTCCTTGCCTTGTCTCAGTATCAAGCCACCAGAAATGGCTACCGGTTCCCCCAACTTTACTCCCAGTTGGGAACCGAATTTCTTTGTATCGGTTGGAGAAAGATGGACGGTTGCATTTTCAGGAGCGTACTTCCTTACCAGCTGACGGATAACGACCGGGTACTCGGGACTGGACAGTATCGTTTCCCGGGCAGTTTGGGAAACCAATTCAATT
>CAKZPX010000257.1 GCA_937139435.1 uncultured bacterium | reverse complement strand
CAACGTGAAGTTGCTTGATGACCTGAAAGACCTGGGCTTTGAGATGGCAACCCGTTCCGGTCTTTCCATCGGGATGGATGATGTTGTTGTTCCCGAGGAGAAGGGGGAGATTCTGCGGGAGAGTGATGACGAGGTGCGCCGGGTGCAGCGTGCTTATGAGAAAGGTTTGATGACCGATTCGGAGAAGTATAATAAGGTGGTAAATACCTGGACACTGGCGACTGCTGAAGTGGAAGAGGCGTTAATGGCGCGACTGCGAAAAGACCAGAACGGATTTAACCCGGTTTACATTTTGATTGATTCCGGTGCACGCGGTTCTCGCACCCAGGCAGCTCAGCTGGGTGGTATGCGTGGTTTGATGGCCAAACCACAGCGCCGGACAGTAGGTGAAGAGGTAATTGAGACCCCGATTAAGAGTTCTTTTAAAGAGGGGCTTTCGGTATGGGAGTATTTTATTTCTACCCACGGGGCGCGAAAAGGGCTGACGGATACCGCCCTGAAGACCGCCGAGGCCGGCTATCTTACCCGCCGGCTGGTGGATGTGGCTCAGGATGTGGTAATAACGATGGAGGACTGTGGAACAATTGTTGGGCAGGAGGTGACCGCACTTCGTGAGGGGGGTGATGTTATTGAACCGCTAAGCGAGCGAATTGCAGGAAGATTTGCGTTAGATGATGTTGTTAATCCGGTGTCAGGTGAGGTAATTGTCCGGGCAGGAGAGGAGATTACCGATAAAGCGGCAGAGGAGATTGAGAATAGCGGGATTGAGATGGTGCGGGTGCGCTCGGTTTTGACCTGTGAGGCACCTTATGGTCTTTGCGTTAAGTGTTATGGCAGGAACATGGCGACGGGCAGGGTTGTGGAAATTGGTGAGGCGGTTGGAGTAATTGCTGCCCAGTCAATCGGTGAGCCCGGGACACAGTTAACCCTGAAGACATTCCATGTTGGTGGTGTTGCGGCACGGGTGGTGGTGCAGACAAAGGCAACCGCCCGTTTTGCCGGCGTGGTGAAGTTTGAGGCGTTACCGGTGGTAAAGAGAAGCGACGGCGAGATGGTGGCGCTGGAAGAAGGGAAGTTGATTTTGAGCGCCGGTGACCGTGTTGTTCCGTTCACGGTCCCGGTCGGGGCACTGCTGCGGGTAAAAGATGGGGATGAGGTTCGGGAAGATGATGTGCTGTTTGAGTGGGAGCCGTATTCAATCCCTCTTCTGGCCCGGAGAGATGGTGTGGTGCGCTGGCAGGATATTGAATCCGGCAGGACCTTGCGCGAAGACATTGATGAGCGAACCGAGCAGCGGCAGAGGATTATCGTTGAGGACCGGGAGCGTAAATTACATCCGGCACTGGCGATAGTTGATAAGAAGGAGAAGGTGCTGGAACGCCATGCGCTGCCCGCGGGTGCTTATCTGGTTGTTGATGACGGTGCCGAGGTTGTTGCCGGTGACGTGCTGGCACGACTTTTGAAGGAGATGGCACGCACAAAGGATATTACCGGTGGTCTGCCGAAGGTGGCGGAGTTGTTTGAAGCGAAGCATGTTCGGTCACCAGCAGTGATCTCTGAGATTGACGGGACCGTGGAGGTGGGGGAACCGAAGGAGGGG
>CAKZPX010000256.1 GCA_937139435.1 uncultured bacterium | reverse complement strand
GTGGCGAGGTTAAGCCTCTTTGAGGCGGAGCCGGAGCGAAAGCGAGTCCTAATTGGGCGTTTAGTCGCGCGCATTCGACCCGAAACCCGTGTGAGCTACCCATGGCCAGGTTGAACTTGGGGTAACACCCAAGGGAGGACCGAACCGGTGGCCCTTGCAATAGCCTCGGATGAGCTGTGGGTAGGAGTGAAAGGCTAACCAAACCGGGTGATAGCTGGTTCTCCCCGAAATGCCTTTAGGGGCAGTCTCGCAAGTTCAGTTACGGAGGTAGAGCACTGAACGGGCGCTCTCCCACAATGTGGGGGAAAACCCGATCAAACTCCGAATGCCGTAACTTGAGATTGCGGGAAAGAGGCTGTGAGCTCTAAGGTCCACGGCCGAGAGGGGAATAACCCAGACCACAGGCTAAGGTCCCTAAGTGTATGCTAAGTGGGAAAAGAGGTGAGGTTACTCAGACAGCTGGGATGTTGGCTTAGAAGCAGCAATCATTTAAAGAGTGCGTAACAGCTCACCAGTCGAGTGGCCTTGCACTGAAAATTCACCGGGGCTCAAGCATACCACCGAAGCCGTGGACTTCTGTCTTTACAGACAGGAGTGGTAGGGGAGCGTTCTGCGGTAGGTCGAAGCCAGACCGCGAGGTCTGGTGGACGAAGCAGAAGTGATTATGCCGGGACGAGTAGCGTTAAAACAGGTGAAAAACCTGTTCGCCGAAAACCCAAGGGTTCCTGGGGAAGGTTAATCCGCCCAGGGTTAGTCGGGACCTAAGCTGAGGCCGAAAGGCGTAGGCGATGGACATCCGGTCAACATTCCGGAACCACCTTGACATCGTTACGAGCTATGGGGGGACGCAGGCGGAAGGGCTCAGCCCCGTGCTGGATCGGGGTCTAAACCATTGTGATGGTGCGCAGGAAAATCCGTGCACAGGAGTCGCAGGGGTGATGGGGACTCTGCCGTCAGGTAGAGGAACTGAGCCGGACCGACTGCCGAGAAAAGCCTCTATGCCAGATGTCAGGGTGACCGTACCGTAAACCGACACTGGTGGGTGAGGAGAATATCCAAAGGCGCTCGGGTGAGCTCTCGTTAAGGAACTCGGCAATCTAGCCCCGTAACTTCGGGATAAGGGGTGCCACCGCAAGGTGGCCGCAGTGAAGAGGCTCTACCGACTGTTTAACAAAAACACAGGTCTCTGCTAAGCCGTAAGGCGAAGTATAGGGACTGACACCTGCCCGGTGCCGGAAGGTTAAGGGAGGGGGTCAGCCGCAAGGCGAAGCTCCCGACCGAAGCCCCGGTAAACGGCGGCCGTAACTATAACGGTCCTAAGGTAGCGAAATTCCTTGTCGGGTAAGTTCCGACCCGCACGAATGGTGTAACGAGTGGAGCGCTGTCTTAACGAGAAGCCCGGCGAAACTGTAGTGGCGGTGAAGATGCCGCCTGCCCGCGATTGGACAAAAAGACCCCGTGAACCTTTACTACAGCTTGTCATTGGATTCTGGCCGGACATGTGTAGGATAGGTGGGAGGCTTTGAGGCCCGAACGCCAGTTCGGGCGGAGCCGTCGGTGAAATACCACCCTTGTTCTGTTGGGGTTCTAACACTGTACCCTGATCGGGGCGGTGGACAGTGGCAGGCGGGTAGTTTGACTGGGGCGGTCGCCTCCTAAAAGGTAACGGAGGTGCTCAAAGGTCAGCTCAGCACGGACGGCAACCGTGTGGGGAGTGCAAGGGCATAAGCTGGCCTGACTGCGAGACCGACAGGTCGAGCAGAGACGAAAGTCGGACCTAGTGATCCTGTGGCTCTGCGTGGAAGGGCCATAGCTCAACGGATAAAAGGTACTCCGGGGATAACAGGCTGATCGGGCCCGAGAGTTCACATCGACGGCCCGGTTTGGCACCTCGATGTCGGCTCATCGCATCCTGGGGCTGGACAAGGTCCCAAGGGTTGGTCTGTTCGCCCATTAAAGCGGTACGTGAGCTGGGTTCAGAACGTCGTGAGACAGTTCGGACTCTATCCATCGTGGGCGCAGGAGACTTGAGGGATGCTGCCCATAGTACGAGAGGACCTGGGTGGACGCACCTCTGATGTACGAGCTGTCCTGCCAAGGGCACCGCTCGGTAGTCAAGTGCGGCAGGGATAACCGCTGAAGGCATCTAAGCGGGAAGCCCTTCCCAAGATTAGGTCTCCCGTGTGAGCACCGCAAGGTGCCTCACCCTGAAGGCCCCTGGTAGACTACCAGGTTGATAGGCCACAGGTGTAAGCCCGGTAACGGGTTCAGCCGAGTGGTCCTAATCGGCCGTGCGGCTTGAGTTCGTCAGTCTGCTTCTTCTCCTTTTTAAATTTGGAGTTCAATTTCCCGGCGGTGATACCGGAGGGGAAACACCTCTTCCCATTCCGAACAGAGTCGTTAAGCCCTCCAGGGCCGATGGTACTGCGCTGGTAACGGCGTGGGAGAGTAGGTCGCTGCCGGGTTTATTTTTTAAAATTTTACTTGACAGGGCAATTTTTTTAGTTACAATTCATTTGGGAGCAGAGAAGATGCGATCATCCGCTTTTTTTATCACCGATAAAAAATTAAGTGGGAAGGCATTTTCTCTGTTCTCAAATAATCCTAAAAAGAAAGGAGGTGTCATACCATGAAGAATCGCGGCTTCACTCTGATTGAGCTGCTCGTCGTCATCCTGATTATCGGTATCCTGCTTGCTTTAATCATCCCGAACTTCGTTTTGTTCCAGGAGCGTGCACGGCGTTCTTCCGTTAAGAACAATATGCACGTTATTCAGACCGCACTTGAGGCTTATGCGGTGGACCACTTTGGCAACTATCCCAACGAAGACGTTTCTTGGGAGCCTGGTGATGAGGCTGGTATGTGCTTGTGGTTCCCGGGCGGTGACCCGGTGGGTATTGATGGTGAGCCCAGGCCGGGTAACTTCCCCGTTAACCCCTACGATGGGAAGCGCTACAATGACGAGGACAAGGACGAGATGGACCTGAGCTACGAGGATTTGTTTGGCGAACTTGAGCCTGGTCAGAATGCCCAGATCCGTGGTAACGACGAAGACTGTCCGTACGTGGATTACGGTGGCACACCGGAGTATCCGGGCGGCATTGGTATTGCAACTTATGTTCCGGGAATCGGTAATGAGGTTCCGCAGGAGTATGGTATCTACGGCTTTGGTCGTGATGTTTCATATCCGATGTATGACCTGGATCCGATGGCTGACGATCCGACAGACGAGGAGTCCTGGATTTTCTTCGTTCTCCACAACTAAACCTCCGCAATCAGTAAAAGGGTGGGGTGTAGCGCCCCACCCTTTTTATTTTTTGTTAACTTGACTTATATGAGTTTACCTTTTATAATCCTCTCAATTTTATGTCTTTTTCCCAGCGACCGGTAATAGAAGCGGTTAGACTGACAAAGGTATACCGAACGGGCTTCCGGATGAGAAGGATTCAGGCGCTTGTTGATCTGAATCTTAATGTGGAAAAAGGGGAGATATTTGGATTTTTGGGACCAAATGGTGCGGGAAAGACAACCGCTATTAAGGTGTTTGTGGGACTCGTTACACCGGACAGTGGGACTGCTTATGTTTTGGGTCGTTCGCCTAAAGACCACCGGGTGAAGAGGCGGATTGGCTTTTTGCCAGAGTCCCCGTATTTTTATGACTACCTTACCGCAGAGGAGTTTTTGCTTCTCTCTGCCCAGCTTTCTGGTATTCCACGCAATGAAATAAAGCCGAGGGTGAAAGAGATGTTGAAGATGGTGCGAATGGATTATGCCGCACATCTACAGATGCGGGGATTCTCCCGGGGTATGCTGCAACGGATAGGTATTGCCCAGGCATTGCTTTACGATCCCGATGTGGTGATTCTTGATGAACCAATGGGCGGATTGGATCCGGTGGGACGGAAGGAGTTCAGAGATATAATTATCAGTCTTAAGGAGCGGGGTAAGACCGTTTTTTTCTCCACCCATATTCTTGCTGATGTGGAGATAATTTGCGATCGGGTGGGGATAATAATTGCCGGACGGATGGTGAAGAGTGGTCGGCTGGACGAAATTCTTACCGCCGAGGTTGAATCAATTGAGGTAACGATAAAAGGTGCGACTGGTAAGTTCCGCAAGGCATTAGAAAGGGTTTCCCTGCGGGTGATTGAATCGGGTGATTTAATTATGCTCACGGTTAAGAATGAGGATGACGTGGAAAGGGTGCTGGCAATCGCCCGGGAGGCTTCAGCACGGGTCACAGCAATTGTGCCAAGAACCAAGACACTTGAGGACTACTTTATGTCACAGTTAAAGACTGCCGGAGTGCAGTAGGGATGTTTAACAGATTATTCAGTCTGGCGGTTAATACTTTTAAAGAGTCAATCCGGGACCGGGTTCTGGTGGCATTGGTGGTCATTGCGGTGGTGGTGATGGCGAGTGCCAAGATTGTTCAACCAGTAGCAATGGGTGAAGCGGAGAAGATAATAAAAGACCTGGGATTATCTGCGATAACTCTGTTCTGTGTATTGATTGCTATTCTGGTTGGTGGAAGGCTTGTTTATCGGGAAGTGGAGAAAAGAACAATTTATCTCATTCTTGCTCGTCCGGTCAGGCGGCTGGAGTTTATTTTAGGCAAGTATCTGGGGTTGATGATGGTACTGGTGGTCAGTCTGGTGGTTATGACCGCGGGTTTCTACGGAGTGATGTTAATTTCCCGGGTACCGGTAAGTCTTTATCTTATCTGGTCAGTGGTGATGACCCTGTTTGAGCTTGCGATTCTGACTGCGGTGGCGGTGCTTTTCTCCACGTTTGTTAGTCCGATTGCGAGCGCTGTTTTTACATTTATGATATACTTTATCGGTCACAGCACGCCCCTGTTGAAACAACTCGCCGGGATGTTCCCATCTCCGGTTATTAAGTTTTTTGCCCTTTTTGCTTATTATATTTTACCCAACTTAAATAATTTCAACATCAAAGGGGAGGTAGTACATAATATCCCCCTGAACTTTCCCGGGTTGCTACTTTCAGCAGGATATGCTGTTGTTTACAGTGCAACCTTACTGATGATATCAGTGGTAATATTTAATCGCCGGGATTTTTGAGATGGAAGTTGTTGAGATTGGTGTTCTACCGGAACGGAGAGGAGGTTGGTTATTGGCACTGCTTCCTGCGGTGGTGATTATATGGGGTTTTGTTGCGATATATTTATTACAACTGGCGATTGATTCTACAGGTAAGACCCGGACGGAAAGGATGATACAGGAACTGGCTTATTTCCCTTCCGGTGTAGCGTTGCGAGAGATGTCGTTGGAGTACCGGGAAATTATCGCCGATTTTATCTGGCTTACCGCGATAGATTATTATGGGCGCCATCAAGAGACCGACCGGCGCTATGAATGGCTGGGGCATATTTTTGAGATTCTTACCACACTGGATAAGAGATTTATCGGAGCATATCATTTCGGTGCGATAACCTTGGCTTGGGATGCGCGCAAGCCGGTTGAGGCGCTCCGGCTGCTTTTTAATGGGATGAAGGCTAACCCCTTGAACTGGCAGTTATCATTTGATGCCGGGTTTATTACTTACATGCTGATCGGAGATTACCGTTCCGCAGCCCAATTGTTTAGAATTGCCGCCCGACTTCCCGGCGCCTGGTCAGCGGTTGCCCGCTGGGTGCCATATGTGACGGCAAAAACCGGGGATTTTGAAACTGCCCGGCAGATGTGGCGTGAGTTGTATTATGCCACCGAGAATAGAAAGTTACGCGAGTTGATCGTTCGTCAGTTAAAATGGTTGAAGTTGGAAGAGAGTCTGGTAATAATTGAGTATGCCTGTGCTCGGTTTCAGGAAAAGGAGGGGCGTTTGCCCAGCACAATCCGCGAACTGTTGCAACGCGGATACCTGCAAGAAATTCCTGAGGAGCCTTTTGGTGGTGAGTATGTCATCAGGGAGGGAAAGGTGTATAGCACAACGTCTCCAAAGAGAGTGAGAGATTGAAATTTATAACTTGACAACCTGAGAAAAATGATAATAATTTAGCAACAGGAGATGATAATGAAGTATAAAGGAAAAGGTTTTACCCTGGTCGAGCTCCTGGTGGTGATAATGATTCTGGGATTACTTATGGGAATGTCAGTTCCTCGGTTTGCGGGGATTCGTGAACAGGCAAGAGTGGGGGCTATGAAGATGAATCTCCATAATGTTCAGGTTGCAATTGAACTTTTTCACCAGGAATTCGGTTATTATGCCGAGGATTTTTATGAGGATGGTTACGGGTGTATTTTCCCTGGTGGTGAATATGATTTGAAAATAGGGAAGTTACCCACCAACCCCTGGACCGGTAAAGAGATGGACCCCGATGAATTCAACCCCGAAGATTATGATGATATCACCGATATTTCTAATACCAGTGAATATGGCCCGAACGATGTCGCTGGTTACGACCCGGGTAATGTTGTCTACGCTGTTTGGGACCCACCGGGTTCACTGTACCCAACTCATTATGGTCTGGTCGGCATTGACCGGAGTGGTCAATCAATTCGTGACTTTGATGCCGATGGTGATGCGGTAATTTTTGTTCTGCATAATTAACATCGGGGTTAGACATGAATATGTTTGACATTAACCGTAGTAGACCTATAATGCCCTTTGTGACCAAGGGTTCGTTTAGCGCTTTTGGGTTCACACTTGTTGAACTCTTGGTTAATATTTCGGTATTAGGGATTGTTCTTGCATTCTTTGTCCCACCAATGATTTCTCGCGTTACCAATAACGCTCGCAGGACCGCCACCATTCAGGAAATGAATGTATTGCGTGAAGCAATAATGGGTAACCCGGAGGTGCGCTACGGTGGAGAAGTGGTGGGACTGGGTTTTAAACAGGATGTGGGCAGGTTGCCTCGACATCTGGTTGAGCTGGTTACCCGCAATCCGTTTGAAGGGATGTACGCTCAGATAACCTACCTGGGTAAGGAAACTCTTCCCGGGTGGGATCCATACATTCAGAAAGGCTGGAACGGTTCCTATATCCGGGAAGATGGTAATATGGGTTATTTATACGACGCCTGGGGGACGCCGTACCGTTTCTGGGTATCAGGAAATGAGACTTTAGGTCTGGAGAGTGCCGGACCGGACGGGCTTTTCTGGGGACAACCAGGCGCAGTAAAAGATGATGACATCAAGGTGAGGTTTTAGATGAGACAGAGAAAAGAACGGAATTGCGAAGGCGTTACCCTTGTTGAGCTTCTGGTGGTTTTGATGATTCTGAGTTTAATCCTTACCGCAGCAATTAAGACCTGGGATGTAACTTTGGAACGAGGCAGGTTTGAACAAACCCGTCAGAAACTGGACCGGCTGGCTCAGGTAATAGCAGGCAATCCAGACTATGTGGTAGGAGGTGTGCGGGTTGATTTTGGTTTTGTTGGTGATATGGGATGTTTGCCCCGTTCTTTAACTGATCTAGCGGTGAAGCCCACCTGGGTGGTTCCTCCGGAGAGTAGTTTGTGGCAAGGACCTTATATTAAATCACCGTTTAATGAGTCCCCGGATGGGTATCGAATAGATGGATGGGGAGATTCAATAATTTTTAATCGCGATAGTTTGTTTCTGCGTAGTTTTGGTAATGGTGGGCTGGTGGACCCCAAACGGTGGATAACCCGTTCACTGGGGTACTCGTTTGCCGAGTTGCTTGCCAATCTTGTAGATGGTAGGGTGATGGATCAACGGGGAGCACCACCGCCTGATTCGCTGGCATCTCAGGTTGTTGTAGAGTTAGTTTATCCCCGTGATGGGCGGAGGTATCGAGATACTATGAGCGTCCGCCCGGGAACAAACGGAAGATTTGATTTTTCTGGTGTTCCCCAGGGGGTTCATACTTTAAGAGCAATGTTCTGGCGTTACTATCCACCGCCACCCCGATGTGATACGGTTAGTAAAGTTGTGACGGTTTTGCCCAAAGTGGGGGCGCGTGATATAGAGTTAAGAATGAATGTTTACTGGGATATTCCATGAAAATGAGGTGGGGCATGCGGAAAGGTGGTTTTACTTTAATGGAACTTTTGGTGGTGGTGTTGATTATTGGTGTACTCAGTACCGTGGCAATCCGAACGATTGA
Source organism: uncultured bacterium (assembly GCA_937139435.1). Lineage (GTDB taxonomy): Bacteria > Hydrothermota > Tepidihabitantia > Tepidihabitantales > Tepidihabitantaceae > Tepidihabitans. The sequence continues at coordinate 219 of CAKZPX010000256.1, read as the reverse complement.
TGCCACCAGGGATAGGGGGCTTTTTGATCAAACCGCGCGGGAAATGAGGAGTCTGATTTACGCAATGGTAGGTAATCCGGAGTTGACAGCCAACGGTCAGCGGGTGGACTTTGGTTTCTTTGGAGATATGATGCGGTTGCCTAACGATCTCGGGGAGTTGGTGGAAAACAAGGCAAATTCTCCCCACTGGCGCGGTCCTTACCTGCGCCGCGACTTTTT
>CAKZPX010000255.1 GCA_937139435.1 uncultured bacterium | reverse complement strand
ATTGCCGATTCAGCGGTAATGACAATCATTCCTGATGCAGAGCCAGGAGAGGCAGGTATACCCTGGGCAGCAGCAAAGTAGGTTATTCCAGGCTTGATGCTTTTATGGAGCAGGATGCCGGCGGTTTCCGGTTCGATCCTCAGCACCGCTGCTTTTTTTGTAATTAGCCTTTCTTTTGTTAAGTCGCAGGCGATCTTCACCGCTGCGGCAGGTGTGCGTTTACCCTTGCGACACTGGAGAATCCAGAGGATCTCTCTTTCTATCGTCCATTCCACATCCATCATATCCCGATAATGCCTTTCCAGACGCAAGAGGATTTTTTCCAGCTGGTTATAGAGTTGCGGATGGGTTTTCTTTAATTCGGTTATCGGCAGCGGAGTGCGGATGCCGGCAACAATATCTTCACCCTGGGCATTGTAGAGAAATTCGCCATAGATTTTCTTTTCTCCGTTTGCCGGGTCCCTGGTAAAGGCGACGCCGGTAGCTGAGTCTTCGCCAGCGTTGCCAAAGACCATTGCCTGGATATTAACCGCAGTGCCCCATGTGTCCGGAATGGAGTAGAGCCGACGGTATTCCTGGGCGCGGGGATTATTCCAGGATTTAAGCACCGCCTCAATTGCCAGCCAGAGCTGTTTTTTCGGGTCCTGGGGGAAGTCAGTGCCGGTGACGGCGGAAACGATTTTTAGATAGCGGTCTATAATTCTTTCCAGCGCGGATTCATCAAGTTCCGCATCGCTTTTAACACCAAGCCTTTCCCTTTCCTCGGCGAGCACCCGCTCAAACTCCTCTTTGCCGGTTTTCAGGACGATGTCAGCGAACATCTGGATAAACCGACGATAGGCATCAAGGGCAAAGCGCCGGTTTTTAGCGTTTTGTGCCAGACCCGTGAGGGTATCGCGGTTGAGCCCGAGGTTTAATATTGTATCCATCATCCCCGGCATGGATGCTGGTGCACCAGAACGCACCGAAAGGAGAAGTGGGTTTTCCGGGTCGCCAAACTTTCTTCCGACAACCTTCTCAATAAAGCGGAGACCGTATTCCACCTGCGGTTTAAGTTCTCTTGGAATGCGATGGTTTTTCATATAATAAACACAGACAGTTGTGGCGATGGTAAGACCGGGTGGCACCGGAATACCCAGCCTTGTCATTTCATGGAGATTGGCACCCTTACCACCCAGCAAAGCCTTCATCTTTGCCGAGCCTTCTGCCCTTCCCGGACCGAATAGATAAACAAACTTATCTTTCATACCTCTTTTTCCTTTCTTATTTTTCTAAATTAACGCCATCTTCCCAGAAACAGATTAACAATAACGGTCAAAATTAATGAAATGAGCAGTGCTGAAACGATCGGGATATAAACAACAAAATTTGGTCGTTTTATTACTATGTCCCCCGGGATTGTTCGGAGGGGTAATTTTCCCGCAACTATCAATACCAGTCCGATGACTATCAGCATGATACCCAGCAAAACCAGTAACCGTCCGAACACGGAGAGGTTAAACATCGTTATTCTCACTGTCTTTAGGAGGCTCATCCGCGCCGGAGAGAAAGCCGGTAATTATCGCTTTTGCCTCCTCAACATCATCCCGGGCGACCAGGACTTCTCCCCAGAAAGGACGCATTACCTGAGCCAATCCGTCGTAAGCCGGGATTTGAAAAGAGTGAACCAGCGCTGGAATACCGTTTTCCTCTAACAGGTCTTTAATCGTGTTGGCCATTAACTCATTTTCCGCCTGATAAACCGCAACCAACGCCATAGAGAATAAATTATAACTGAAGTATAATTACAAATCAATTAAAAGTAATTTTTTGAAAGACTACTGAAAGAAAATTGCAGGGGCGTTAATTATTAACGCCCCTGCAACTGGTAAATTACCCTCCGGGTAAGGGGTATTTATTAGCGTTGTTCTGTTTCGCCGATGACGACAAATTCTACCCGGCGATTGAGCGCCCGACCTTCCGGTGTATCATTGGATGCCTTGGGCATAGTTTCACCGTAGCCTTTGGCAATAAGTCGGGAGGCATCAATACCCATCTGCTGAACGAGGTAGTTAACCACTGCCCAGGCGCGCTGTTCTGACAGCTTCTGATTGTATTCATCCGAACCAACGTTATCAGTGTGCCCCTGGATTTCCACCTTGATGGTCGGGTTTTCTTTCAGGATGTTGTAGGCGGCATTGAGCGCCTCCTGAGATTCAGGGAATTTTATCGTTGCTTTATTGAAGTCAAAATATATACCCCTAAGTGTGATGGTTGTGCCAACCCGGACCAGGGCGAAGTCGTGCTTTGCCGGTTTGCCTTCTTCTAACACCAGCGCAGCAGGTTGTTCTATGTAGCCATCAGCAGAAGCGATAACCGCATAGACACCAGCGGGCAGTTCGGTTGTGTAGACACCGGTTGCCGGGTCGTTTTTTATTTCGGTGAAGACGTTACCGGTGGTTGCATCCTTGAAGACAATTTTTGCCGTCAGGGGCGAACCGGTGCCACGGTCGGTGACGATGCCGGTGACGATGGCTTTGACCGCAACTGGTGTAAGAGTGAACGCCTGATTGGTGATGCGGTTTTCTTCTATTTGCACGGTGACAGTGGATGGGAAGTAGCCTTCAGCGCTCGCGGTAACGGTGTATTTACCTACCGGTATGTTATCCTTGCGAAAGGCGCCGGTGGTCGGGTCGGTCGCGGTGGCGCCAATACCTTCCTCGGCAAACTGGATTGTGGCGCCAATGGGTTTGCCGGTGCGGATGTCGGTGACCGTGCCAGCAATGGTGCCATAGGTGACAAGGGGGTAAAGTTCAAATGTAACCGGAGCCGCAGGTCTGGATTCAATATTGACAAATGTCTCAAGGGTGCGATATCCTTCGGCGGCGATACGGATTTTCATAATCCCGACCGGCAGGCGTTTCATGGCAAACAGACCGGTAGCGTCGGTGGTGAGGGTTTTTAATTTGGGGTTATCCGGGAATTCAACTGTGGCGACGACGGGCTGTTTTGACGAGGCATCAATGACGCTGGCGGACAGTTCACCCAGTACCGTTGGTGCCCGGCGGAAGAAGGGCGTGGCGATATTCATTCCAAAGATAACCTCATTCGGCGTGCCGCTGGACAAACTGAAGGTGTAGCCGAGCGAAAGGGCAAGCCCTCGGGGGCTGCCAATGGTAACTCCGGGGGTAAGTCTGACAGTGCCGTTTTCAGTGTCAAATATACCGGTAGAATTTTCTGGTTGACGCGAGGTCAGTTCGGCAAAGAGTGCCAGCCCCTCAGCAGCCAGTTCCAGCCCAAGACCGTAGTTGGTCCAGGTGCTGGTTTTACCATAATTAAAGATGAGATTAGGAACCGACGGGACAAGATCCTGGAAACGGAGAGCTGCCAGTGCTGACCAGGAGAAGGTGTCAATCGGGATTGCGTCCGGGTCTATCCAGTTTCTGGTCTCGTCACGAAAGAGAAATGTTCGGGAGACCATACCTCCGAGTTTCAGTACCGGTAGATATGGGATGGACAGTTTTGCCCCCGCCTTCAGGTCATGAAGACCGATGTCATATGTTCGGTCACCGGTGTTAGCATACTGGAAGATTCCGCCCCAGCTGGCAAACAGTTCCGCACCAACATAGCGGGTAGAGAACGGTGTGTAATGAAGAGAGGGGGCGATAAGGTCGCCAATATAACCCTTTTTAACTGGTTCACCTGGATATTCAGGGTTTCTGCCCAGGATATGCAGGGCAACGTTTAAGCCCGCTTCTTCAGTGCGGGCATCCTGGACACGGAAGATTCCTTTTCCACCGCCAAAACCAGAATAGGCAACTGAGATGCTGATAAATATAAGTGAGGCTATTACATAACGGATTTTCACCTAACCTCCTTTGTTATTTCTCTTTATCTCTCTACCACCAGCAGGTGGCGAGTGGAGATTATCGGTAAATTTTACTCTCCAAGCCGGGTCGGGTCGTCCCAGAAGTTGCCGACTTGAACAACGGTTGTCGCTTCCGCTGTTATCGCCTGTCCGGTTGCGATATCAACACCATCAACCTTGATTTTGGCGTTGAGAATTGCTTCGGTACCGAGTTCAGTAGGGCCCCCGGCACCGCTGCCAAAGTTTTCCTCTTTCCAGAGTGAAGGGATCAACGGGACATTGGCGGTAACGGTCTTTTTGCCGGTCGGGTCACTGGGGACCTGGATGTTAGTTTTAATTTCTATGCGCGGCAGGTTCTCCGGAGCCTCGCCCATGACACGGCTGAAGGTAACGGTAATTTTGTTAATGCTGGCAACATAGGGACGCCAGGTAGGTAGCCCGATACCAATCTCGCCATAGGAAAATTCGATCGGGACAAAATCGGTTGGTGTTGCTTCAATCTGTTCTGGCTCTGACTCGGGGTCGGTTGGGTCACGGTAGATACCAAAGTCGGCAAGGTCAGATAGAATCGGGGAGTCCTTGTTAATAGAAACAATGGTTAAGGTGTTTTCACGGCTGCAGGAAAGAGACACAAGCAGCCCCAGGCACAGGGTCAGAATAACGGAGACATACACTTTACGACGCAATTTAATCCTCCTTTTTTGTAAGATTTTATAATAGTTAACTGAGTTGTCAAGCATTTAGTTATAGAACAACAATTCGTTAATTATCCTTCAGCCCGGGTGAAACCCGTCTATTGGAAAATCCCTTTTCCTGCAATAAGTCCGGTGCCAGACAGTTAATTACTTGATGATAAAACGGTCGCGATACGAGGCAGAGGCAGGGGGAGAGAGTGAGGATGCGTCCAGTTTATACAGGTAGACGCCATTGGGCAGGGGGTTGCCATATCGGTCCCGGACATCCCAGGGGAGCTGGTTATAACCAAATGGGCAGTCATAGGGTCCGAGGATGGAGAGGAGTTTGCCGGCAATGGTGTAGATTTTTACTGTAACCCGGGCGGGCTGAGAGAGAAGGAAGGTAAAAAGCGCGGTGTTTTTCACCGGATTGGGATAGACCAGGGCAGAGTCAATCCGGAGTTTACCGCGCAGGTCAGTTTTGAGATGAAAGGTGATGATACGACGGTTAAGGTGGTTGTCAGATACGGTGATAATCAAAGAATCGGTGGTTTTTTCCAGTTCAATCGGACAGGTAATTTTACCGGTTGTGGCGGAGTTGTCATCATACAGGAAGCGGTCGTAGAGCTGAATCCGCGTTGTTGGGTCACCGAGATAAAGGCTTAATCCGTAAGAGGGGTCAGGATAGAGAAGGATGCCAGCGGGGTCAGAGATGCGGGCGGTAATGGTGAATTTTTTCGGCACCGTGGTGGTGTCATTCGGTTTTAATGGGATGTTGTCGGCACGGACGGTAATTTCCGGAGCCATGGTGTCATTACCGGATACCGATGCGGAACTGAGGAAAACAGGAGAGGATAGATGGGTTTTTGCGGAATACGGATCTTGTGATTTCCAGAGGATGGCGGAGATGTAGCATTTTTCTCGGTTGCGGATGTAGTTTCCATTGCCGACAATAACGGTGTCGGGGAAGGCGATCCTCGGGATGGTGAAGTTGCCGTTTGCGGTATTGCCGGTGAATCTGCCGGTGGTGCGGAAGATGGGTTCACCGGACAGGATGTAAGTGATTGTCCCCACATCCGAGGAGTAAAATCGCACCCTTTCTGCCTCTTTTACCCACAGGTCAAAAAAGCCTTGGTTGAGGGGAGTGGTGATTGACCACGCAACCGAGCCACCAGGATAAAATGTGTCCGGGACAACCGTGACCGGGCTGTCCGGTTGAGGAACACGCAGTACGGTTGTCGGGTCGCCAAAAAGGATATAAAGGTTAGAGGTGCGCACCCAGGGTTCATAGAAGGCGACACCGATCGGCTGGTCCGGGTTGTTGAGAATACTGGAGAAAAGAGAACGGGCGAAGATTTCGTTGGGACCGGAGTAGGTTGCCTTGGCAGCGCCCAGGGTGGCGATACAGCCCTCAGGTGAGCGCACCAGTTCCTCAGCGATCGCTTCATATTTGGTGTCCTCAAATCTACCCACACCACAGGAGCCAAAAAAGGCGATGGGGGTCCTGCCACCGTTACGTACCAGCGGGACATCTTCAACGTTAAATGCCCGTTCATGACACAATTGAAACCCGGCACCGTGTCCGAAGAAGCACCAGATAAGCGCACCAAGGTTTAACTGGCGCAGGAGTTCTGCCTGTGCCCGGGGCTTTGACCTGATTCCTTCTAACGGGAATTCGGTGAGATACACCTTAACGAGGTCAAGGTGTTTGCCGGTAAGCGGGGCGATGTCTTCACAGCCATTGAGATGGATAAAGCTTTCTTTTTTTGCCGGGTCGCCCAGGTATTCATCGTCACCGAGCAGGAGGAACCGTTTCGTCCAGAGCCCAGGTTCCTGGGTTTCGTAGTTTTTAACCTTTTCCAGAAAATTTCTTAACTCGGTGGCGGTGCGGGCGGTAATGCGGGCAAGGATCATGTCGGGGCTGGAACCTTCGCCATCAAAGTCGGCAAACCAGGCGTCCAGCGCCTTGACATACGGGTTGTAAACTTCATAATCCAGGTCAAAGCCGATCTCGTAGGCAGGGACAGATGGCTTTTTGCCCAGCCGGAGGTTATCCTTGTAATCGTAGGTGGCATCACCGGCAAGGACACCATAAACCGGCTGTTTGGCGGCAAGGAATGCCTTAATCGCTCCAGGTTCTTCCATCCCGAAGGCATAATCGTCATAAATCTGACTTAAAGAAACCGCCCGGCATCGTGCATTTGGTATGCCCGGTATGTTATTTTCCCGGTGTCGGGCAAAGAGCCGGGCCGG
>CAKZPX010000254.1 GCA_937139435.1 uncultured bacterium | reverse complement strand
AACCGGTTTTTATTCCCCTCCTCAGAGATGGAGGCTGGTTCAATTAAAACATTTTAGGTAATTTTGGTGCCGAGGGGGGGATTTGAACCCCCATGGGTTTCCCCACTAACTCCTGAGGCTAGCGCGTCTGCCATTTCCGCCACCTCGGCGTCAGTGAGTAGAAAAATAGCGACAAAATCGGATAAAGTCAAGAGCGACTTCTGTTTTTAATTCCTGCTCTAAAACGGGACTTAAAGGTTTAAAGGTAATACCGGCGGGTCTGTAAGCCGGGTTCTGTACCCATTACTGGGCGGCGGTCATTTATCTGGGACAGACAGTTGCCCGTCTGCCTCAAGCGACCTACCCGGGAATCATACTGGACCGGGCCGGTCCGATTCCCAATTTGGTCTTGCACCGGACAGGGTTTGTCCGCCCGATGTGTCACCACACCGGGCAGTGCGCTCTTACCGCACTATTTCACCCTTACCCCGACGAACAGGGCGGTATGGTTTCTGTGACACTTTCCGTCTGTCCGCAGCAGATTTTGTCAGCAGGGTAATACTCCCTGCCCAATCTGGCGCGGACAGCCTCGCGGTTAGCGAGTGTCCTGCCCTTTGGTGCCCGGACTTTCCTCCCCCGTGCCGAATTGCTTCGGCGTATCCAGGGGCGACCGTCCGACCCGCCGGTATTAATATTATAAAGGAATATCTGGTTTTGACAACGGGGTGTGCGGCGCAAGGTTATCTTTAAAACTATGAGTTATGAATTTGGCAAGAGGGGGACAGAGGTTGTCATTTTCTCTTCAGGTGGCGGTGGCGCGCCTTTTTCCACTCTTCGTCTTCAATTTGCTGGCGGATTTTCTTTATCTGATCACGGATTTTTGCTGCCCGTTCAAATTCCAGATTTTTCGCTGCCCATTCCATCTCCTTTTGTAAGCGGCCGAGCAGCTCGATTTTATCCGTAACCCCGGTAAGAGCCATTTCCTCATCGGTAAGGTATTCGTTTGCCCGGGCGTCGGCAACCGCGGTTGTTTCCAGTACCTGTTCGGTGGTCTTTTCTATTGAACGGGGGACAATCCCGAACTTTTCATTGTACTCAATTTGCTTCTTTCTTCGTCGTTCGGTCTCTTTAATTGCGTTGCGGATGGAACCGGTAATGTTATCGGCGTAGAGTATTACCTCGCCACGGACATTTCTCGCTGCCCGACCAGCGGTTTGAATTAGTGACCGTGCGTCGCGCAGAAAACCCTCCTTGTCCGCATCCATAACCGCCACCAGCGACACCTCGGGTAAGTCCAGTCCCTCCCGGAGGAGGTTTATGCCCACGAGGACATCAAACTCACCCAGACGCAACCCCCGTAATATCTCCACCCTTTCCAGTGGCTCAATCTCCGAATGGAGGTAACGCACCCTTATCCCCATTTCCGTCAGGTATTCGGCAAGGTCTTCGGCCATCCTTTTCGTCAGGGTTGTTACCAGAACCCTTTCCTGCCGCTGCACCCGCTGACGAATCTCATTGATCAGGTCGTCAACCTGGTTGTGGGTTGGTTTGATGGTCATTTTCGGATCCACAAGACCGGTGGGGCGGACAATCAGCTCCGCTATCCTTCCTTCACTTTTCATTATTTCGTAATCTCCCGGCGTGGCGGAGGTGAAGATTACCTGAGTGATCAATGTTTCAAATTCATCAAACCGGAGCGGTCGGTTGTCCAGACAGGATGGTAACCGGAAGCCATAATCAACCAGAACCTGCTTGCGGGAACGGTCACCGTTGTACATACCCTGAATCTGGGGCATGGTGACATGGGACTCGTCAATAATCATCAGGTAGTCCGCAGGAAAGTAGTCTAAAAGGCAGTAGGGCCGTTCACCCGGCTCTTTACCCAGAAAATGACGGGAGTAGTTTTCAATTCCCGGGCAGTAACCAAATTCGCGAATCATCTCTAAGTCAAACTTTGTCCTGGTCTTTAATCGCTGCGCCTCAAGGAGTTTGCCCTGGCTCTCCAGTTCAGCAACACGCTGATGCAATTCTTCCTCAATCGAGCGCAGTGCCCTTGCAATTTGCTCGCTGCTGGTCAAGAAATGTTTGGCAGGGTAGACCACAACTCGTTCGCGGCGTTCAATGAGTTCGCCGGACACGAGGTCAAAGATGGATAGACGGGTAATCCGTTCGCCATCAAACTCTACCCGGACACCGTAATCGCGCTGTGCCGGGTGAAACTCCAGCGTGTCACCCCGCACCCGAAAAGTTGCCCGTTTTAATTCAAAATCATTGCGGGTATACTGGAGTTTTACCAGTTGTGCCAGAAGCGCATCGCGGTCAAGGCTTTTATCCAGTTCAATCGGGAAGAGGGATTCTTTAAATTCCCAGGGTTCGCCGAGGTTGTAGATGCAGGATACCGAGGCAACGACAATAACATCGCGGCGCTCAATTAAACTGGATGTTGCCCGCAGCCGGAGGCGTTCAATCTCTTCGTTAATTGCGGCGTCCTTTTCAATGTAGAGGTCGTGCTCGGGGACATAGGCTTCAGGTTGATAGTAGTCGTAGTAGGATATGAAGTATTCTACCGCGTTGTCCGGAAAGAATTGTTTAAACTCCCCGTATAATTGAGCGGCCAGGGTTTTGTTGTGTGAGATAACGATGGTGGGACGATTGAGTTCGGCAATCACATTTGCCATCACAAATGTCTTGCCGGAGCCGGTTACCCCTAAAAGGGTAGAAAATTTACTTCCGGTCTGCAGGAAGTTAACCAGATTTTTTATCGCCTCAGGCTGGTCGCCCGCGGGTTTGAACGGTGCGCGGATGCGGAATTTATTACTCACCGATAAATTGTAAATCCCGGTGCCCAGACG
>CAKZPX010000253.1 GCA_937139435.1 uncultured bacterium | reverse complement strand
AAAAGTCAATTCAATTAACTCTGGTGCCAAAATGAAGAAAAAACTAAAGACAGTAAGTTCGTTAAAGAAAAGAATAAAATCTTCGGCTACCGGCAAATATCTCCACTGGCATAGTGGAACCAGCCACAACAATAGTACTAAGAGCGGGAAGAGAAAAAGACGGCTCCACCGCCCTGCTCTTGTTGATCCTACACGTATTAAGGCAATGAAAAAGCTTATTCCTCAACCCAAGTAGTAAAGGAGCGAGAATGGCACGCGTTAAAACCGGACCAGCAACAAGAAAACGCCGTAAAAAATGGCTGAAACAGGCAAAGGGCTATTGGGGGGGCAAATCTCGTCTATACAAAACAGCCCGCCTTCAGGTAATGCACGGGTTACTTAGTGCGTACCGTGACAGGAAGCAGAAGAAACGGGTTTTTCGAAGATTGATGATTACCCGGATCAATGCTGCTCTTCAACCCTACGACTTGAATTACAGTAAGTTTATCCACGGTCTGAAACTTGCAGGAGTTGACTTAGACCGCAGTGTCCTGTCGGAGGTTGCAATAAACGTTCCTGAAGATTTTGCCCAACTGGTTGATCTGGCTAAGCAGCAGTTAGCAAGCTGAGAAAACAAACCGAAATACACATCGGGGCGACTGGATTTGAACCAGCGACCCCCAGCACCCCAAGCTGGTGCGCTAAACCAACTGCGCCACGCCCCGATCTAAGTATTTTTATAACAAAAATTCACTTCAAGTCAAGTAGTGGGGGATTGGCTATGGGAACAGTTTCTCAAAACCGCCAGTAAACATCAGATAAGTTAATTCTGCTTATAGCAATTAACCTTACCGGACAATTTAATTGACAATTATCATTCATAATTTTATAATTTAATTTGTGAGGATTGGCGTTCCTCGTGCCCTTCATACTTATAACCATTTTCGCCAATGGCAAACATTTTTTAATGAACTTGGGTGTGAAGTAGTACTTTCCTCCTCAACCACCAGAACTGTTGTAGAAGATGGAATTAGATTGGCACCTTCAGAATTATGCTTGCCGGCAAAAGTATTCTTAGGACATATCAATAGCCTAAAAAAAAACGTAGACGCACTATTTATTCCTCGTCTTGTATGTCGATTACTTGCCCGGGATTGCTATTTTGGCTGTCCGAAAACAATCGCTTTACCAGATCTTGTCCGGGCGGTCTTTCCCGACATCCCGCAGATTATCGAACTGCTCGTGGACGAGAGAGAGAAAACGGAACTGGCAGCTTTCATAGATGTCGCCAAGCAAATAAAGCAAAATAACTACCGGGCAAAAAAGGCGTTCTGTAAAGCGCAACTTACCTGTGAAATAGAAAACAGCAGTGCCATAACACATATGTTTCAGGTTAATAGCTTCGGTATTACCTCCGTCAATGAACAGGAACTTGATTCGGATAATTTTATCAAAATCGGCGTAATTGGACATTCCTATCTTATCTTTGACGAATGCGTAAGTTTGAAACTTCTCCGTCTGATAAAGGAATTTAATGCTCAACCCCTTGTTCCTTTTGTATCAAAAAATGAACTGCTTAGAGTGGCTTTAGACAAAAAAAGCCCGAACTGGTATTATGAATTAGAATTAATAGCCGGAGCAAAACGATTGATAGAAATAGAAAAAGTAAAAGGAATTTTATTTATAGCAAATTTTGCCTGTGGAACAGCCCCGGTGGTTAACGAGATCATACGACGCGAGATAGTAAAAGGAACCAATATACCGTTTCTTACATTGACCATTGATGAACACACGGCAGAAGCCGGTTTGCGGATCAGAGTAGAATCTTTTATTGACCTCATTCGGAGATAAATACTATTTATGAAAGCAGCCTTTCCTTATATGGGCGATATTCACATAATATTAGAATCAATTTTGCGTCATATCGGCGTGGAGACAATTATCCCTCCCAATCCCAACAAAGATACATTGGCAATGGGTGCTCAGCTTGCTCCTGAAACAATCTGCTTACCTTTCAAAGTGACACTGGGTAATATGGTTAAGGCTTTAGAACAAGGCGCTGATACGTTAATTTATGTGACCGGGTTCTGGTCCTGTCGTTTCGGTTATTACGGAAGACTTCAAGCTGATATCCTGCGTGAGTTAGGGTATCGTTTTGATTTAATTGAACTGCGTCGCGACCGCATTGGCGAAATTATTAGCCGAATTATTGATTTAAACCGCAAAAATATCCCCGGGACATTGGTAAAAACAATTCGCGCCTTCCGATTGGGTTTAGCTAAAGCACAGGTCATAGAAAAACTGAACTATTCTGCTCGTATAACCCTTCCTTTCGTTAAAGACCCAGCAGATTGTAGAAAACTCTTTCAGTCATTTACAGAAAAAATTAAGAGTTCAATGCATCCTGGAGAGTTAAAAAGCATCCGCCGAAGCATAACAGACTCATTTTCTACCATACCACGAAAATCCAGCAACGAAGTGATTAAAATCAAGTTGGTAGGGGAGAGTTACTGTACTATTGAACCATTTGTGAATTTTGATATCATATGGCACCTTGGTGAGTTAGGTGTCTTGGTAGACCCATTTCTTACCGGCCCACGATGGCTGGGGTTTCATGGGTTCCGCTTGGGAAAAAGTGAAGTTGCAAGAATTCAGAAAAAGGCACATAAATACTGGCGTTACTGCGTTGGTGGTGAAGATGCTAACGCTCTGGGACACTTAATAATTGCTGCTGAAGCGGGTTATGACGGCGTAATCCACATCCACCCATTTGCCTGTATGCCCAGTACAGTAGTACAACCAGCATTGATAAAAGCCAGTAAAGATTACAACATCCCACTGTTGTTTATTTCATTAGATGAACATACCATTGAGACGGGGTTTTTGACACGTATTGATGCATTTGTTTCCATTTTAGAACGTAAGCGGCGCTCACTAAAAAATCCTCTGGAAAAAGAAAGTCAGGATAATTTTTCAAAAAGGGTAATTCCACAGTCAGAGGATATCTTGACAATGAACAGGAGAAATCTATAATTCCTTAAATATAAAAAGGAAAGACAATGAGGTTTGTTTATTCTGACCGTTATCATTTTAATGTTGGAGTACACTTTTTCCCGACTGAAAAATATAAAATGGTGAAGGAGTGTTTAATCGCAGAAAAATTCGCTCAGTCGACCGATTTCTTCGAACCTCCTGCCCCGGTTATTGATGACGTCCGACTGGTTCATACAAAAGAATATGTTGACGATCTGCTGAATCTTCGCTGGACATCCCGCACTGTTCGTTCCGAACTACCGCTTACCTGGGAAATTGTGCAGGGATTTTTAACCCATACTGCCGGTACAATTCTCGCCTGCCGTTTTGCATTAGAAGATGGAGTAGCAATGAATGTCGGCGGGGGATTTCACCATGCATTTCCCGATCATGGAGAAGGTTTCTGTTATATAAATGATATTGCAGTCGCCCTCAAAAAACTACAAAAGGATGGTTTGATCGAACGGGCTGCTGTTATTGATTGCGATCTCCATCAGGGTAATGGAACAGCCAAGATTTTTCAGAACGACCCCCGCATATATACTTTTTCCATCCATCAAGAACATCTCTATCCAATAAAAGAGCGTTCCGAACTGGACATCGGTCTGGAAGACGGAACCGGTGATGAGGAATATAATCGCATTTTAAGTGAAACTGTGCCCAGGATTATCGCCGAGCATAAACCGCAATTCATTGTCTATGTAGCAGGAGCAGACCCGTATTACAACGACCAATTAGGGGCATTGCGATTAACAAAGCGTGGACTTGCTCTTCGCGATAGGATTGTACTGGAGAATTGTCGACACGCCGGATTGGCGGTTTCGGTAGTTTTAGCAGGAGGATACGCACTTGACACCAGGGATACGGTAGAAATCCATGTCAACACCGCAAAAGAATGTCTTCGCGTGCTCGGTCAACTTACTCAGAAATCTGAGGACGAAACCAATAATGAAACTGCCCAGCAGAATCCTTCTTCTTGAATTACTTCGCTGATTACAATTTATTCTGTTTTAATTAAAATCATGCGTATATGCCTTATAACATCATCACATCCTGTTGATTACAGCAGATTTTTTGACCGGGAAGCGCTGTCTCTGAAGAATGCTGGTTACAATGTGACATTAATCGGACTGAGTGATAAATTTCGCATCACGGAGAGCAATGGA
>CAKZPX010000252.1 GCA_937139435.1 uncultured bacterium | reverse complement strand
GTAAAGAAATGGTTAAGATACCGTTCCGGGGACATACCATTCCTCATGAAACATGGGGAAAGTTTGGTGCAACAAAGGTTTTAATTAAGCCGGCAGCACCGGGAACCGGGCTTATCGCCTGTCCCCAGGTGCGTGCGGTGCTGGAGGCGGTGGGGTTGAAGGATGCCCTGAGTAAGGCTTACGGTTCCCGAAATCATTATAATACCGCGCGGGCGACAATCCTTGCCCTGAAAAAGTTAAGGACACTGGATATGATGGCGACGGCGAGAAATAAACCAGTTGGGTACTTTGTGGAACGGAAGAGCGATGAAAAAGTTGAAGGTTAAACTGGTCAAAAGTCTTATTGATGAGAAGAAAGAACATAAATTGACCGCCCGGGCACTGGGTTTGCGCCGGGTCGGTGCGGAAAGGGTGCATGAAGATTCGCCGGTGATTCGGGGAATGATCTTTAAGATTCGCCATCTGGTGGAAGTGGAGGAATTATGAAGGTAAGCGATTTACGACCCGCTCCGGGTGCGGTTAAAAAGAAGAAAAGGGTTGGTTGCGGTCCGGGTTCAGGACATGGTAAGACTTCCTGTCGGGGACATAAGGGTGCAGGACAGCATTCGGCATCAGAGTTTGATGCCCGTTTTGAGGGCGGACAGATGCCATTCTATCGCCGGATTCCCAAGCGCGGTTTCAATAATCCAACACGAGTTGAATTTGAGGTTGTTAACTTAAGTGACCTGGCGCGACTTACTGATGATAAAATTACGGTTGATTTGCTGGTAGCAGAGAAACTGGCACGGCGCGGGCGTCCAGTAAAAATTCTCGGGAACGGTGAGATCAATCGAGCGGTGACAGTTTCTGCCCACGCCTTTTCTCAATCCGCCCGGCAAAAAATTGAAAAAGCGGGTGGCAGGGTTGAGGTAATTGGTAAAGAAAAGACGGACAAGGCGGGCGTTTGACGGGCGGTATCTCTGGCGTTTTTAAAATCCCCGACCTGCGGAAAAAGATTCTTTTTACCCTGGCGATGGTTGTGGTCTATCGCCTGGGTACCCATATTCCTGTTCCCGGGATTAATGCCCAGGCGCTCGGATGGGCAATCCGGCAGTTGCAGGGGACGATCTTTGGTCTTTATGACATTTTTGTCGGTGGTGCACTATCGCGGGCATCGGTTTTCGCACTGGGGGTAATGCCCTATATTTCTGCTTCCATTGTCTTTCAGTTGCTCGGTTCGGTTTTCCCGTTTTTAGAAAAGTTACAACGAGATGAAGAAGGACGGAAAAAACTGAATCAGTATACACGTTATGCAACGGTGCTATTGGCAGTCATTCAGGCGGCAAGCATCTCGGTTTACCTTGAGTCTCAGTCGCCAACACAGTTTGGTCCGATTGTTCTGCAACCGGGCTTTTTCTTCCGGATAATGACCATTTTCACCCTTACCGCCGGGACAATATTTGTGATGTGGCTGGGTGAACAGATTACCGACCGGGGTATCGGTAACGGGATTTCATTCATTATTCTTATCGGTTGTCTTGACTCTACGCCGGCAGATCTGGCGCGGACATTTCAGCAGGCGCGTATCAGCTCCTGGTTATGGTTGCTAATTATTGCGGTGCTGGTGTTTATTGTCTACGCAGCCGTGGTGTTAATGACAATGGCGGTGCGCAAGATACCGGTCCAGTATCCCAAGCGGATAGTGGGACGCAGGATGTATGGCGGGCAGAGTACCCACATTCCCCTGCGTGTGGTCACCGCAGGCGTAATTCCCATAATATTTGCCCAGAGTCTGATTGTTTTTCCTTCAACATTTGCCACATTTTTAAAAATACCCATTCTGGAAAGGGTACAACAGATTCTTTCTCCCGGGGGATGGCTGTACAATCTGCTCTTTGCAGTATTGATTGTTTTCTTTACCTATTTTTATACTTCAATTGTTTTTAATCCGCGCGACCTGGCGGACAATATGCAGCGTTATGGAGGTTTCATCCCCGGGATTCGTCCGGGCGAGAAAACCGCTGCTTACATTGATCGGAGTCTCTCTCTTTTAACACTGCCTGGAGCGCTGTTTCTGGTGCTGATCGCCCTTTTGCCCTGGCTTTTGATGAGCGCTTTCCGGGTACCGTTTTATTTCGGTGGGACAACACTTTTGATTATCGTCGGTGTTGCCCTTGATACCCTACAGCAGATTGAAGCACATTTAGTGATGCGGCATTATGAGGGTTTGGTCAAGGGTGGTAAATTCACCGGTCGGCGTTTTGGATAGTTAAGCCGGCATTCCCGGTTGTGGATTTTCTCACTCTGCTCCGGCGGAAGCGAGATGGTGGCAGGTTAAATCCGTCGGAGTTTCAATGGTTGATAAATGCTTTTCTGCGGGGTGAGGTTCCTGATTATCAAATGGCGGCTTTTTTGATGGCGGTTTACCTGCGCGGGCTAAATTTGCAGGAAACCGTCGCGCTGACATCGGCGATGATGCATTCTGGTAAGGTACTGGATTTAAGTGGACTTGTCGGGGCAAAGATAGATAAACACTCTACCGGCGGCGTGGGGGATAAAGTTTCCTTAATTCTGGCGCCACTGGTCGCTGCCTGTGGTGTGTTTGTGCCAATGGTTTCCGGTAGAAGTCTGGGGCATACCGGAGGTACACTGG
>CAKZPX010000251.1 GCA_937139435.1 uncultured bacterium | reverse complement strand
TCCCACTTACCGGTTTCCTGGGCAAGTAGAGCGTTAAAGAAAGAAGCGATAGCAATACCATTTAATGACCCAATTTTACGAGCAAGATTGAGGGCTGAGGCAAATTCCTTTTCCGTAGATTCGTTATTTTTAAGCAAAATAAAGCACTGTCCGCACAGTATATGCAGGGCGATAAGTTCCGTGCCCTGGGTTTTCGTTTTTCCTTCTGTCCACTTTGCCAGTGCTCGTTCCCATAAACCTCGTTCGGCAGCGTTTAATCCTGCAGCAAAGATTCGTTTCAGTTCCTGATTGGTTGTATAAGGAATTCCATTCAGATAGACGAGACCGAACCGGCGTAAAAATTGATTCAAAATTGAACGGTAACGGGAGTGAGTGCTGTTTTCTAAAATGCTGAGCTTTTGCTCAAATTCAATTTGTATTCGTTTGCGGGAAGATTTTTCTTGAAAAAGGAAGTAGATGGCGCCAGCAAGGGCAAGAAAAAGAAATACAGAGATGATTCCTAAACACATCGGTTATAATAATAACCTTTTGGAATCTTTTGGCAAATTGTGCTCATAGTGAAGTCTTATTTTAAACCCATGTAATTTAATTATGAATCCAGGGTCGTATGACCAGATAAGATAACTTGAACGCTGATTTGACATGAAAGTCGATAATTTAGAAAATTGATTATGAAGTTATTAATAAAAGCGCTAATCAGGGACATTGTTATTCTAACGATCCTTGGATGTCGGGGAACAGGTATGGTAACACCGAGTAAAATTGATTTAAAACTGGAGCCAATTGATGAATGGCATTCAACCGAAGAGATAACGGACATATGTGCGGATGGTAAGAAGATACTGTTGTTATCTTCTTCCGGGACGAGAATTTTAGCACTGGATTGGCAAAACAGGAGAGTTGATACAATTCCGCTTAACACAAGGGTAATACCTCCGCGTGGTATTGCTTCTGACCGCTATTATATTTATGTTTACAACGACAAAACGCTTTATCGTCTGGCAAAAGACAATTGGACGATGGTTGCTTGGCTCAATAATATTCGGGTGACCGGTTTGGCAAATTATGCTCCGGGCGAAATGCTGGTGAGCGATAAAGAAAGGGAGGTAATCTGGCGGAAAACACTTTTCAGGGAAAGCAGAACTTTTCTTGACCGGGGAGATAATATAACCCGACCCGGTGCTATGGCACTTTTCCCTGATGGCGTCTTCGGTGTGCTCGTGGCGCCGGATTTTTTGGTAAAAGTGAATCGGGCAGGAATTGTGTTTAACCGATGTAAAGTTCCGCAGGGAATTGAGATGCTGGTAACTGATAAGAATGGGCAAGCATTTCTTATGCAACGCGGAAAGTCGGTAATCTGGATAT
Organism: uncultured bacterium; assembly: GCA_937139435.1. Lineage (GTDB taxonomy): Bacteria > Hydrothermota > Tepidihabitantia > Tepidihabitantales > Tepidihabitantaceae > Tepidihabitans. The sequence continues at coordinate 1,848 of CAKZPX010000251.1, read as the reverse complement.
TGCGTGATAATACGATTAACGGTTATGAGTTGCCCAGGACACTAAATCCTATCGGAATCGCGATTATTGAAGACCAGATTGCAGTCCTGGATAGCGGCACGAAAATTATTTTTTACTCCATTCCCGGCAGATAAATGCTGGGGGTCAAGCTTTTAATTTTCGTTACCTTCGCCCTACAAATGGGCGAACGCCGGGAAACAGTTATTCTGACCGATGGGGTAAACTTTGTGTATTCTCTTAATCACGAATCTGAACCGGAACATTTTTACTCCCTGCTGTTGATTGGGAGTGATTCGGTATTTGTTGATGGAGTTTTACTTAACCGGGAAAAATATCTTCTCAACCTTGATTCTGGAGAGATCGTTCTCTTTGTGAAATTACCGCAATGGACTTTAGTGCGGGTTGTTTATCGATATGCCTTGCTCCGCCGCTTATTAAAGGAAAGAAAAGCAGAAAAGGAGTTAAAATCGCTTATTTCCGCCGATACAAATGAAGCGATAGTAAATGTTACAAAAATTGGTCCAGAAGCGATGGATTCTTCAGGGATCTGGGACATATCAGGCGGAAAATCATTAGGATTTTCAGTGGGGGCTGGCACTGGAGTGAGCATTGAACAGGCAACCAACATTGCTGTATCAGGAAAGATTGAGGATATCGCGATTGAGGCGACGCTCTCGGATCAAAATTCTTCTATCTCTCCAGAGGGAACAACATTAGAATTGGAGGAACTGGACAAGACGATAGTGAGTGTGACCGGCAGAGGATGGCAGGGGTTTTTCGGCGATGTGGAAATAGATTTGTCAGGAGGTTCTTTTGGAACCATTAAGCGTCGGGCACTGGGTGCATTACTCAAAGGGGGATGGAATATATTCTTTCTAAACGGTGGTTATCTCCAGCCACGTGGAGAATATGGTAGAATAACAACCACCGGGATTGATGGTATCCAGGGTCCTTACCTGTTGCCATTGGAAAGAGAAACACGAGGGATTGTTCCTGGAAGCGAAGAAGTTTATCTTGATGGTAAGAAACTCGTTCGTGGGTGGGATGCTGATTATACGATTGATTACTCTACCGGTGAGCTATTTTTTACTAACCGGCATATAATTACCAGCAGTTCCCGGATAGATGTGCAATTTCAGTTTGTCACCGAAAGTTATCAGCGCGCATCCGGGTTTGGCGGTTTCGGTTTAGATATGGGTAATTTTCGGTTTAACGGTATATTTTTTCAGGAAGGAGATAATCCAGAGAGGAACTTTCTTCTGGAGTTAACTGAAGAACAAAAAGAACTGCTCGGTGCAATCGGGAGTGATACAGTAAGGGCGTGGTTGCCTGGCGGTGAGTTTGTTGGTTCTGGAAGAGGTGATTATATTTTTGAAGATGGACATTATCGTTTTGTGGGGGAAGGGAACGGCGATTATCGGGTTACCTTTACCTTCAGGGGCGAATCAATGGGGAATTATGCTTATGACGATACCATTCGAGCGTTTCGGTATGTAGGACCAAATTCCGGTGAGTATGTAGATAGTATTCGGGTTATCCTGCCGAGAAAGAATGAAATTGCTTTTGGTAAAGTAGGTTTTACTTATGGGCGGATTAGCGGAGATATTGAGGGATTGGTGGGACGTCGAAGTCTAAATCTTTTTGCTCGCGATGGCGCACGCAAAGAAACCGGAGGGCTTAATTTTAACGGTGGCTGGCGAGATACTGTCCTTTCTATTGAATACCGTCATCGTGAACAAGGAGCGGAATTTATCTTTCCGGCTACGGTAAAAGATGTGGATTTCAGTTATCGGTGGGGTGGAACAAAGGAAATTGAGCGAAAAAGAAGTAATGAAGTTATGTTACAGT